>CAMODS010000029.1 GCA_946611525.1 uncultured Lachnospiraceae bacterium
GCAGGATGAAGCTCTTTGAGAGATGATGATCACCGCCGGATGCCATGGAAGAGAAAAAATATTATCCAAAAGCCGGCGCTCCGTCCCCAGATCTAAAGCACTGCTGCTGTCATCCAAAATCAGCACCTTTGAGCGGTTCATAAGGGCTCGTGCTATGGTAAGCCTCTGCCTCTGTCCACCGGAGAAATTTGTACCACCTCTTAATACCGCCTCATCCAGCCCCTTTGGCTTCGCGTACACAAAGTCAGAAGCACATGCCAACTCCAGCGCATTTTTTATATCCTCCTCCGTGGCATCCTTATTTGCCATTAAAAGGTTTGACCTTATGGTACCGGAAAAAAGATCTGCATGCTGGGGCACCATGGCAATTGTCTTTGCCATACTGCTGTCACTGTAGCCTTTCACGTCACAGCCTGCTATGGTGATCTCTCCGGAGTCCGCATCAAAAAGATGTCTTATCAGTGATATGATCGTCGATTTTCCCGAACCGGTGGAGCCCACCACCCCAAGGGTGCCTCCATAGGCAAGGGAAAAGCCCACCTTCTCTATGGCAGCCTCGCTGTCACCGGGATAGGTAAAGCTCACATCTGAAAACCTTATCGCGTCTTTGTCATTATCCTTTGAAGCCACAGCGGCAAACTCCCTGGTCTCCGGCTCCACTGCCATCACAGCCTCTATCCTTCCCACCGAAGCAAAAGCCCTGGTCAAAAGGAGGATAAAGTTCGCCAATTTTAAAAGCTCCACTAAAATCTGTGACATGTAGTTGGCCAGCGCCACCACATCACCCTGGGAAAGCCGCCCGGTGTCCACCCTGTCATGGGCATACCACAAAAGCACCACCAGTCCAAGGTTTACAATAAGGTAGGTCAAAGGATTGCTCCAGGCGGAGATCCGCCCTGCTCCTATCTGGGCCTCATACATATCCTCTGTCTTTTTATCAAAGTCTTCATTCTCACTTTTTTGCCTCCCGAATGCCCTTATGACCCTGACACCGTCTATATTTTCCCCCACCAAAAGCAGGAGGCCCTCCAGTTTTTTGGCTATGGCCAAAAACCGGGGCAGAGTAGATCGCATGATCAGCCAAACCACAAGGGTCAACCCTCCTATCACTCCCAAAAATATAAGGGACGAATGCGGATCCACAATAAAGGCCATAATAAGTGCGCCAAATACAATAAAAGGAGAACGCAAAAAAAGGCGCAAAAACATATTGATCCCGTTTTGCACCTGCAAAAGATCCGATGTCAGCCGGGTAACCATCACCGAGGCTCCCTGTTTCTCCATGACCTCCGGGCTGAAGGAAGCAATATGGTAAAAGAGATCACGCCTCATGGCGGATGCGGAAAACACCGCAGCCCGGGCCGCATAATACTGGGCCGTGATGGCCATCACCAGTCCCGTTACCGCCACTGCCACCAAAAGTCCACAGGAGCGCATGACATAACCTTTGTCACCACCTGCGATACCCACATCTATCAGATCCTTGACAACAAGAGGCACCAACAGTTCAAAAATTGCCTCAAGCATTTTGAAAAGTGGTGCCAGTATACTCTCTTTTTTATAATCTTTAAGATATTTTAATACAAAGCTCATAAACTAAGTCGGGGCCAAGGCCTACTCGTTGAGATCAACCTCTTGTCCATCCAAAACCTCATCCGTAACATCGGTCTCATCAGAAACCTCGGGAGCTCCGTTTGAGAATCTCTCTTCAAACTTAACCTTTTCCCAGTTGGCATCATCTACAGTAAAGGTGATCTTTGCCTTATAGCCTTCAAGTATGTCCTCATAGTACTTGGTCACCTTTTCATTCTTAAGCTCTTCCTTTCTGGAAGCTGTAGCATCCTTATCAAGCTTCTTGTCAAGGCGGATGACATAGTATCCGTCATCAGTTGTAATGACATCTGACATCTCGCCCTCTTTTAAAGACTTGGCAGTCTTTATAACTTCCTCTGGCATGCCGGTCACATCCGCAGGGTCGTCATCAGGATTGAAGCTGAAGGTCTGTGCCTCCTCTTCAACAGCGATATCGGCTGCATTGAAGTCTGCTGCCTTGGCTGCCTTTTTTGCATCAGCTAATGCCTTTTCATTGGCATCTGCCTGCTCAGAAGTCTCACCGTTTTGGTCTGCATCTATAACATCCTGCACGGCATCAGCAACATTCTCGGCAGCACTTTCGGTCTCTGTGGCAAAAAACAGATATGAGATGGTGGACTGCTTGGCCTCATCGTCTGTAACCTCGACCTTGCCCTCACCCTCTTTTCTGATAGCCGCCTCCATGCGCATGGCATAGGTACGATCAGTAAGAAGCTGCTTCAGATATTCCTCGGTGGCGCCGATCTGCTCCACAGCCGCACCGGAATTGGCCTCCATAAAGGACTTGGCAGCTTCATCTATTGCCTTTTTATCATCATCGGAAAGACTTACACCATAATCCTCTGCATGAAGTGTCTCCACATACCAGTTCTCCAGCTCCTCGATAACTGAGTCTTTGGTCTCATCCTCCATGGTCTTGCCGTTGCCCATCATATCCTGACTCCACATGTCATCTCCCATGTAGCTGCCATAATACACATCATAAAGTGCCTGGTTGTAGCGGGCTACGAAATTGGCATAGCCCAAGGTTATGGTATCTGTCTGGTCTCCGTTTTTAACAGTGATCAGTGTAGCTGATGTATTGATCTTGCCGCAGCCGGTAAAAAGCATAGAGCCGGCCAGCGCAACTGCAAAAAGCTTAGTAAATCTCTTAAGTGACATCTTGATCGTTCCTCCCTAACAATTCACTGTGGTCATCCTTCTGACCACATAAGCTTACATATTATACACTTTTAGTCATCGTTCCACAAGTCTTTCATTTAAAAATCCGACAAAACCAAGTATATAGTCCAGTCTTCCCGTCTTTTTCACCTGATTGTTTTTATCGAAAAATATCCTAAAATAGGGCGCCTGGGGATCATACTGGAATTCAGCCAGGGGCGAAAAAGCCTCAAGAACCTCCGGTATCCGCTCAGCAAAAAGCCGGGCGTGAGGCACCAGTGTAAGCGTCACCGTATCGCCCCTCTCCCTTATCTCCGAAAGATAGGCCCTGTGTGCCTCATACCTTAGGCGCGATACCATAAGCAGGTTTTCAACGGATCTGGGAGGATCTCCAAAGCGGTCTATGAGCTCATCCGTCATCTCGGATCTCTCCTCCTCAGTCTCGATCCCGGAGATGCGCTTGTAGATATCAAGCTTCACCTCCTCACCTGTGATATATCCCTCAGGTATAAATGCATCTATATCCATATCCACCGTGGTAGTGTAAGACTCCTCGTCTGTATCTCCCTTTTCACGGGCCACTGCCTCAGACAAGAGCTTACAGTAGAGATCGTAACCCACGGCATCCATATGTCCGCTCTGCTCTTCTCCCAAAAGGTTTCCTGCGCCACGGATCTCTAAGTCCCTCATGGCAATCTTAAAACCGCTTCCCAGATCCGTAAACTCCCTGATGGCGGAAAGCCTCTTTTGGGCCACCTCTTTTAGGATCTTGTCCCTCTTGTACATCAAAAATGCATATGCCGATCTGTTGCTGCGGCCCACCCTGCCCCTCAGCTGATAGAGCTGGGACAGGCCGAACTTGTCAGCATCATGGATGATAATGGTATTAACATTTGAGATGTCCAGACCTATCTCGATGATGGTGGTGGTAACCAGCACATCTATCTCCTGGTTCAAAAAGTCCTTCATTATATCTTCAAGCTTGTTTTCCGACATCCTGCCATGGGCGTAAGCCACCGTGGCATCGGGAACGAGCTTTTGTATACGGGATGCCATATCCGCAATGGACCGGATGGAGTTTATCACATAGTACACCTGTCCGCCTCTGGCCAGTTCACGCTCTATAGCCTCCCTCACCATCTCCTCATTTTGTTCAAACACAAAGGTCTGTATGGGCATCCTGTCCTGCGGTGCCTCATCCAACACACTCATGTCCCTGATACCGATAAGGCTCATATGAAGCGTCCTGGGAATGGGAGTGGCAGAAAGCGACAACACGTCCACCGTCTTTTTCATCTGCTTTATCTTTTCCTTATGAGTCACTCCAAATCTCTGCTCCTCATCTATGATAAGAAGCCCCAGATCCTTATAGGCCACATCTTTTGAAAGTACACGATGGGTGCCTATCACTACATCCACCTCGCCTTTTTTAAGCTTCTTTACCGTTTCGTTATTTTCCTTTGCGCTGCGGAATCTGGACAGCATCTCCACTGAAACCGGATAATCCTTCATCCGTTGAGAAAAAGTGGCATAATGCTGCTGCGCCAAAATGGTGGTAGGGCACAGATACACCACCTGCTTGCCCTCCTGAACAGCTTTAAAGGCCGCCCGAAGCGCTATCTCAGTCTTTCCATAGCCCACGTCTCCGCAGATGAGGCGGTCCATGATCCTGTCGGATTCCATGTCACGCTTTACATCATCTATGGCAGTCATCTGGCCCTCCGTCTCCTCATAGGGAAAGGCCTCCTCAAACTCCTGCTGCCAGACGGTATCCTTACCATATACATAACCCTTGGCCTGCTGCCTTAGGGCATAGAGATCCACCAGCTCCTTTGCCACCACGCCCACTGCGGACTTTACTTTTGACTTGGTGCTGGTCCACTCGCTGCTACCCAGGGAAGAAAGCTTTGGCTTCCTGCCGCCCACCGTGCCATATTTTGAAAGCACATCCAGCGCCGTGGCGGGTATGTAGAGATTCTCCCCCTTGGCATACTGGATCTTCAGGTAATCCTTTCGGGTGCCTACCACCTCACGTTCCTCGATTCCCTGATAGATGCCGAGACCGTAGTTCTCATGCACCACATAGTCTCCCACCGACAGATCTCGGAAGGCTGTAATGGCCGACTCACCCCGGTATCTTTTTTTTCGCTTTTTCCTTTTGGCTCCAAAAATATCCGCCTCTGAGATCGCCGCAAAGCTGCTGTCAGGAAGCACATAGCCGTGACGGATGGGAGCGGCCGTCACCATCACCACACCGGCAGCCAGTTTTTCGTCGTAAGCCTCTGAGTAAAATGCCTCCACGCCCTCGTCCCTTAAGCTGTCAGCCAGCCTCTCGCCGCGGCTCTTTGACGAGGATAAAAGCATGATCCTGTATTTTTGTCTGTGATATACCGAGATCTCCTTTATAAGGAGCTTGATATTGTTCTGATATGCCGTCACAGGCGAGCTGTGCAGATAAAAGTGCGCCGCCGGCTTTATGGGGCCACGGGCAGAATCTATCCCGGACAAAAGTACAGCCGGATGGGAGGCGATATTTGCAGCCACCTCCTCCACGGACAAAAGCATTCCGGCAGAAAGCGGAAGTGCGTCACCACGCTCTATCCTTTTTATCATGCTCTCCTTGAACTCGTCAAAAAGCACCTGCCCTCGGTCGTTAAGCCGTCCGGGCTCATCAATGATGATAAGGGCATTGTCCGGGATCTCGTCTAAAAGGCTGTAGGTCCTATCGCAAAAATACGGAAGGAGGCTCTGTGCCTTTTGAAAAAACAGGTCAGTCCCCACGGAGTCCTCAAGCTCAGAAACCATGGTCTTTAGACGAAAGGCTTCCTCGGTCTTCATCTCTTTGCGGTATTTCTCGTACAAAGGATCGGCGTCTTTTTTTACCCTGGCTATGCCCTCTGTGATCTCATCCTCGGATAGTATCAGCTCGCTGGCAGGGTAGATCCGGGTCTCCTCCAGGTTTTCAATGGATTTCTGTGAAAGTGCGTCAAAACTTCGGATGGAATCGATCTCATCTCCCCAGAACTCCACCCTCACCGGATACGGCTCCGTCATGGAGAAAATATCCAAAATTCCGCCCCGGAGGGCGAACTCTCCCGGCCCCTCCACCGTCTCGACGGACTCGTAGCCCATTTTGACCAGCTGCTTTATAATGGTTTTCGGGGCTGCCGTCATACCGCTTTCAATATGGATGGTATTCTCCAGAAAATCCCTGGCATCCGGAAACCTGTTGTGCAGGGCATCCACGGAAGTAAAGACCGTAAGGCGGTCCTTTTCCATCAACCCCCTAAGCGACTCCATCCTCTCCCGGTCTATGGCATTGCCCCTGATATCCGACTGGTAAAACAGGATATCCTTTGCAGGAAAAAAGCAGGCGTCCTCGTCAAAAAAGAGGTACTCCTGCATCAGTTCCCTGGCAGCGTCCTCGGTGGACGCCACATATACCGTATAGTCAAAGCTCCCGGTCAGAGCATACAAAAGAGCGGACTTGGCGCCGTCCACACAACCGGTCAGTCCGTATATCTTTTTCTTTTCCGTAAGGCCCCTTACCAGGGTCCCTATCTCATCAAGGGATAAAAAAGGCTCGCAAAAAGCTTTCATATCATTTCTTTCCGTTGTATTTGTTCATGGCGTTATCTATCCCGCCACTTACCATAAGTCCTATGACATCCGGCACCTTAAGCACCGTCTCAGTCACCTTTTTTTTATCCTCTCCCCGCAAGTGTCCCAGCACGTGTCCTACCATGTCCACACCCGGAGGCAATTTGCCCACGCCTATCCTGACTCTGGGAAAGCCCTCGGTGCCAAGGCATGCAATAAGGCTTTTTAGTCCGTTATGTCCTCCTGCTGAGCCGCTTCTTTTGATGCGAAGTCCTCCCGCATCCTGCATCACGTCATCCACCAGAACTATCACATTCTCCGGAGACACACCGTAGTAGGCTGCCAGTTCGCCCACCGCATCACCGCTTCTGTTCATATATGTCTGGGGCTTTACCAATAGCACCTTTTGGCCCTCTATGACGCCGCTGCCGGTCAGGGCCTTTTTTTCCTTTTTTTTGATCCTGATATTATATACCTTTGCCACCCGGTCCACAGCTTCAAAACCCGCATTATGACGGGTGTTTTTGTAGCGGAGTCCGGGATTGCCCAGTCCTGCTATGATATACATATGATCTCCGTAAAAACACTGATACACAAAAAACCCCGGGCCCCTCTCGTGGAGCCCGGGCGCGCTAAGGAAGCGCTATGCGAGGTTGAGACTATCAATGATAATTATGCTTCAGCAGTCTCTATCTCATTATGATACTTGTCAAGTATCAATCTCTGCATTTCTTCCCTGGTTGTGGACTTAATGGGATGAGCAATATCCTTGTACTCACCATCAGTAGTCTTGCGGCTGGGCATAGCGATGAACATGCCCTTGTCACCATCAATGATCTTGATATCATGTACTACGAACTCGTCATCGATTGTGATTGAAGCTACTGCCTTAAGCTTACCTTCACGCTCTGTTTTTCTGATTCTGATGTCTGTAATTTGCATAACATATTCCCTCCCGATTAAACTAACGCAAATTATACAAAACCCTATTGCAATTTGCAAGAAAAATTTAAAAAACTTTAAACCCCGAATCTGTTGTTTCTTTCAGAGATAACCTTGATCTCGCCTTCCCCTATATAGTTGGTGTCGGCAAGCAGTGTCTCGTTGCTCTCCACTATGCAATTCTCCACCCTTACATTGTCGCCGATATAGGCTCCGTTTAGAATGATGGAGTTTTTGATCACACTGTTGTTGCCCACAAATACCTTTTTAAAGAGCACCGAATTCTCAATGGAAGAATTGATGATGCATCCCGAGCCTATCAGTGAATTTTTCACGTCACTGCCAACATTGTACTTTGCCGGAGGCAGGTCATAAGCCTTGGAGTAGATCCTGGGCTCGTCCTTGAAAAAGAACTTTCTGACCTCGGGCTTTAAAAAGTCCATGTTGGTCTGGTAGTATGCCTCAACCGTGGAGATATTGCTCCAGTAGGTCTCAAGCATGTATCCGTAGATCTTTTTCATACCCTTGTAGCGGATCAGTATATCGGTGACAAAATTGTATCTGCCCTCATCATTACACTGTTCCAAAAGCTCGATAAGCTTCCGGCGACGAATGATGTACACGCCTGTGGATACCAGATTGGAGTGGGCCATCATGGGCTTTTCCTCAAACTCGGTGATCACGCCCTCGCCGTCCATCTTTACCGTACCGAATCTGGACAGATCGTCTCCCTCCGGTGCGCGGGCGCAGACTACGGTTATATCAGCCTGCTTTTGGATGTGGTATTCCAAGACGGGATTGAAGTCCATCTTGCAGACGATGTCTCCGCTGGCGATGACCACATAGGGCTCATGGCGTTTTTTCAAAAAGTCGATGTTTTGCCACATGGAATCTGCGGTGCCACGATACCACCAGCTGTTGTCAGCGGTGACTGTGGGAGTGAATAAAAACAGTCCTCCCTGCTTACGTCCGAAATTCCACCACTTTGACGAATTGAGGTGCTCGTTCAGTGACCTGGCATTGTACTGGGAAAGTACCGCCACCGTCTGTATACGCGAATTCGTCATGTTTGAAAGAGTAAAGTCTATGCTGCGATAGCTGCAGCCCACCGGCATGGCCGAAATGGCACGCTTATCAGAAAGCTTGCGCATACGGCTGCTGTTGCCGCCGGCTAAAATGATCCCTAATGCCTTCATAACTGCTCACCTGCCTTTATGATGTATCCGCCGCTCTCAAGCTCACCCATAGGATAATCGTCATCCTCAGTGATACCGCGGATAGCTGTGTTCTTGCCGATGGTAACTCCTGACGGAACCACAGTGTCGGAGCCTATAACTGCCAAGCCGAAGCCGTAGATGCCGGGGTTGAGCTTGCTCTCTGCCTCCTCACCTACACCGATCTTGACATCATCACCGATAACCGTGTTCTCAGCTATGATGGACTTTTCAATGGTGACATTTTTACCTATCACCGTACCTGACATGATGATGGAATCCCTGACTACTGATCCCTCACCTATCTCCACGCCGGCGCCAAGCACAGATCCTGTAACCTCACCGGCGATCACATCTCCGGCACCGATAATGGCCTTGGAGATCCTGGCCTTGGGTCCGATAAACTGGGGCTCGATGATGGTCTGGCTGGTATAGATCTTCCAAAACTCCTCGTAGAGGTTGAACTCCGGTATCAGATCGATAAGCTCCATATTGGCCTCCCAATAAGAGCCCAAAGTTCCTACGTCTTTCCAGTAGCCCGAAAACTCATATGCAAATATCCTCTGCCCCTTTTCGTGACAGTAGGGAATGACATGCTTTCCGAAATCGCAGTTGCTCTGATCCTTGAGTGCGATAAGCGCGTCGCGAAGCACCGGCCATGAGAAGATGTATATACCCATGGATGCCAGGTTGCTGCGGGGATTCTCCGGCTTTTCCTCGAACTCGGTGATCTGTTTGTTCTCGTCTGTCAAAACCACACCAAAACGGCTGGCCTCCTCAAGGGGAACAGGTATGGCGGCTATGGTCACATCAGCATTGTTGGCCTTGTGGAAATCCAGCATAGCCTCATAGTCCATCTTGTAAATGTGATCACCGGAGAGAATAAGGACATACTCCGGATTGTAAGACTCCATGTAACGGAGATTCTGGTATATGGCATTGGCCGTACCTGAATACCACTCACTGTTGTCGCTCCGCTCATAGGGCGGCAGCACGGATACACCACCGTTGGTGCGGTCCAGATCCCAGGGAATACCTATACCTATGTGGGAGTTCAGCTGTAACGGCTGATACTGTGTCAACACACCCACTGTGTCAATGCCCGAATTAATGCAGTTACTCAAGGGAAAATCGATGATACGGTACTTCCCCCCAAAAGCAACCGCGGGCTTAGCCACGTCAGATGTGAGGACTCCCAGACGGCTTCCCTGACCACCTGCCAGAAGCATTGCGATCATTTCCTTGCTCATCATAGTCTTCACCTCGCAAAATGTAAGTCCCGGGGATAATAAAACCCCTATCCCCGCAGGTTAATTGCGCCTTCGCGCAACAGAGTTTACTTACTAATGAGTATAACAAAAGGAGAAACTAACTGCAACAAGTTTACTAAAAATCTTTGGAATTACGGCGAATTTTTGGAAACTTTGCACATAATTTGTGGCTGTGCAGAAGCACAGCCACAATATATAGGTAAATAGAATTTGGAAGATGACTTATTTATCCCTGTTTTTGTATCTGGTGATAAGAGACTCGATACGCTCGTAAGGATCCAAAAGTGCGGCAATGGAGCAGTCATGATTTAAAGTATCAATGATGTAAGCTATGTATTTGCTCATATCGCAGCTGATGACGTAATCTCTGGATAAAACCTCATCAGGCTGATAAGTCAGATTTGTGGTAACCACCCTGTAGATAAGCCCTTTTTCAAAAGCCTCGTCAAACTTTTTCATACCGTTGGTAAAGAGGCCGAAGGTGGACACGCAGAAGATGCGGTTGGCATTGCGCTTTTTAAGCTCGCTGGCCACGTCTATCATGCTCTCACCGGATGAGATCATATCGTCTACAATGATCACATCCTTGCCGTCCACTGAGGAGCCCAAAAACTCATGAGCAACTATTGGATTGCGGCCGTCCACTATTTTTGAATAGTCGCGCCTCTTGTAAAACATACCCATATCCACTCCCAGCACGGAAGCCATGTATACCGCCCTGTTGGTGCCTCCCTCATCCGGAGATATGATCATGAGATGGTCATTGTCTATCTGTATGTCATCCACGTGATTTAAGATGCCCTTGATAAACTGGTATGCAGGCTGAACTGTCTCAAATCCGTGAAGGGGGATGGCATTTTGTACCCTGGGATCGTGGGCGTCAAAGGTGATGATATTGTCCACTCCCATAGCCACCAGCTCCTGAAGGGCCATGGCACAGTCCAAAGACTCACGTGCGCTTCTCCTGTGCTGCCTGCTCTCATACAAAAACGGCATGATCACGGTAATACGGTGAGCCTTGCCCTCGATGGCGGCAATGACACGCTTCAGATCGCAAAAGTGATCATCCGGAGACATGTGGTTAACATTGCCGCAGACCTTGTAGGTCATGCTGTAGTTGGTGACATCCACCATGATATATACGTCCAGTCCCCTGACCGACTGCTTAATGAGACCCTTGGCCTCGCCGGTTCCAAACCTGGGGGTGTCGCACTCCACGATAAAGGATGAACTGCGGTATCTGGCGGGCACTACATGAAAATGCTCGTCATAATTTCTCTCGTCCCTCCATCTCACCAGGTACTCATCTACCTCCTGTCCGATCTTTTCGATGCTCCGAAGGGGGATGATGCCCAGGGGGGCTACAGGTTTTCTGGTTGCCAGTGTTTCATCATTGCGTGGCATAATAAACTCCTAACTGTGCTTGCCATTGTGTTATCCGGATATCTTTTTTTTCATGCGGATATCCTCTCCAAAGAGATGGATGATATCATAGCGCTCCACCAGACGCGAAAATACGCGCTCCGTATAGGTCTCCTTTATCTGTCCCAGTGACAGATTGGTGGAGATGATAGTGGAACGCCTCCTAAGAAGTCTCTCATTTATACACTGGAAGAATGACGGCTGGGTAAAGGAATTGGTAAACTCCGTCCCCAGATCATCTATTATCAAAAGGTCACAGGAAAAGAGATCGTCATACTCCCTCCTGGCCTCCGGTGTCTTTTCAAAGGTACGCCTGGAGAAAATCTCCGTAATCGTGTATGCGGTGACATATACCACTGATCTGGCCTGTGCCAGATACTCCCGGGCGATGCAGTGAGATAAAAACGTCTTGCCGGAACCCGGATCACCATAGATTAAAATATTGGATCCC
>CAMODS010000030.1 GCA_946611525.1 uncultured Lachnospiraceae bacterium
TTCCCGTAAGCCATCCCATAAGCATACGTGTAGGAAGGCGAACAATAATATTGGAGATGGGCGCGATCTGCATCATAAGCGGCCCAAGGCCATCTCCCGCCATTGACTGATATACACTGGTAAGACCGAATACGGTACCCAGCAAAAGTCCCTCAACGGGGCCAAGGATGATGGCTCCCACTGCAACAGGGATGGATATCAGCGATATCTTTATCATAGGTGTGGGGATATACCCTAACGGTGTGAATGCCATCAGAAGAATGATGGCTACAAAAAATGCTGTCAGCACCAGTCTGTAGGTGCCGGACTTTTTTTCGGTAAAAGCTCTCTTTTCCATGAGTCTCTTCCTCCTTATATAAATAGATTTTTTGTGTCGGCCTCTTTTGGATGGACTCCTGATACGGTAGCCCCCCGAAGCCGTGCTATATCATATACTATATCGGACAAAAAAGCAACTTTTTGTAGTTAATTGGCCTTTTGTATGCTATTATTGACTTGTTGTTTACTCAAAAAATTTATATTAGGGAGTTATTTTCATATGAAAAACAGACATAATTTCTCCACTATCATTGCAGCAGCATGTATATGTATATCTGCTGTGGCAAGTCCCATTTTGGCCCATGCCTCGGAAACCTCTGTACTTATCACGGGAAATGAAAAAGTCTCCTCAGGCCTTGAGGGTAGCCAGATGGCCATTATGTATGACTCCTCCATAGGCATGCCCACCTCGGAGGCCAACGCCATCACCCAGACAGAAGATGGTTTTATCTGGATCGGCAGCTACTCCGGTCTGGTAAGGTACGACGGCAACAGTTTTTACCGCTTTGATTCCTCCATCGGCATCTCCAGCGTGGTATCGCTCTATGAGGACACAAAGGACAGGCTTTGGGTAGGTACCAACGATAACGGTCTGGCCATGTACCAAAACGGCGACTTTACATTTTATAATACCGGCACCGAGCTTGAGTCCGCTTCAGTTAGATCCATCTCGGAAGATAAGGCCGGCAATATCTTAGTAGGAACCACCCATGGATTATACTATGTAGATGCGGAAGGTTCACTCCACCCCATTGATGACACCCGTACAAACGACATGTATATCTATGCCATGCACACCTCACCCGAAGGCGTCACCTACGCCAATTCTGTAAGCGGTGATATGGTGATCATAGACAACCTAAACATCACCGGGGTTGTCCTTTCAACCGACATCAGTGATTTTGTCATCAATTCTCTTTATCCGGATCCCAACGCGCCGGGTTATGTCTATGTCGGAACCGAGGATATGCGTATCATGTACTGTCATCCAACATCTGACAGCCTCGGAGATAAAAAGGTGTATAGGACTCCTGATCTTACCAGCATCAACGACATGCTCTATCACGATGGTCATCTCTGGGTCTGCGCAGATGACGGTATAGGCTATTTTGATGAAAACATGAAGTTTAAAAAGCTAAACAGCATTTCATTGACCAGCTCTGTTGACTCCATTATGGCAGACTATGAGGGCAATCTTTGGTTTACATCTTCCCGCCAGGGTGTCATGAAGCTCACCAGCTCCATCTTTACCGATGTAAACAGATACGACAATCTTCCCGAAATGGTAGTCAATACCACCTGTATCTTCAATAACAAATTGTATGTTGGCACAGATAATGGCGTTTTGGTACTGAACAACAGACTTACCACCATACCCGATCCCATGACGGACCTGCTCGCAGGGGCCCGTGTCAGAAGCATGAAAACCGACAGCAAAGGACATATGTGGATATGCTCCTACAGCAAATACGGTCTGATCTGTCTGAATAAGGACGGCAGCTACACCTGCTTTACAGCCGAAAAAGACGGGCTGGCGTCAGACAAGATCCGTACCATCACCGAGCTTTCCGATGGCACAATGGCAGTATCCGCCAGCGGATGCGCAGCCTTTATCCGGGATGGCAAGGTCACTTCGATCTACTCACAGGAAAACGGTCTTGAAAACACCGAGATCCTCACCATATGTGAAAACGCATCCGAAGGCAAGGTGTATCTCGGCAGCGACGGCGGCGGGATATACATTTTAGATCCCGCAACCGGAGAGCTGGGGCATATAGGTCACAAGGACGGGCTTACCTCAGACGTGGTGCTTCGTATAAAGCACGATCCATACCGGGATGTGTACTGGGTGATCACCAGCAATTCCATAGCATATTTAAAGGACGGCAAGGCCACCACAGTTAACAACTTCCCCTATGCCAACAACTTCGATATCTTTTTCAATGAGCATGGAGAGCTGTGGGTTCTTTCCAGCGCAGGTATCTTTGTGGTAAGTGCCGATGATATGCTTAAAAACGGCGATATAGTATATGAGCAGTTGGACAGCGAAAGCGGTCTTCCCTATGTCACCACTGCCAATTCACGAAGCTATATTGATGACAGCGGTACCCTGTATATCTCAGGCACCGCCGGAATTACCATGGTAAATATCAATGAGCAGACAGATGACCTGTCCTCAATAAAGCTGGCCATCCCATACGTGGAAGCGGATGATCAGATTATTTTCCCCGATGAAGACGGAAAGCTTGAAATCCCCTCAAATTGTAAGCGTCTTACAATACACGCCTACGCCCTTTCCTTCTCCTTAAACAATCCAAAGCTTAAGTACTATCTGGAAGGCTTTGATGACGGTAATTTTGTTACCACAAAAAGGGAGATGACCGATGTTACATACACGAACTTAAATGGAGGAAACTACACCTTCCACTTCGGGCTCATGGACAACAACGGTCAGGACGAGGTGAAGTCCATTACACTTAACATTTCAAAGAAGATGGCCTGGTACGAATACTTCTGGGTAAAAGCATTGATAACAATAGGCATAGCTCTGGCGATCATTTTTATCATCTCCCTCTACTTCAAACGCAAGTCTGATGAAGCGCTTAAAAAGGAACAGGAAACCAGACAGCTGATTAACGAAGTCACATCAGCTTTCGCTAAGACCATCGATATGAAGGACCGGTACACAAACGGTCACTCCTTCAGAGTAGCAAACTATACACGTATGCTGGCCAGAAAGCTGGGATACAACGAGGATCAGGTGGCTGACATGTACAATATCGCGCTTTTGCACGATATAGGTAAGCTGGCTATACCTGATGCAATCCTCAATAAACCCGAGGGGCTTAATGATGAAGAGTATGCCATCATGAAGAGTCATGCTTCAAAGGGATATGAGGTTCTAAAGGAGATAACCATAGCTCCCGATCTTGCCATCGGAGCAGGCTATCATCATGAGAGACTTGACGGAAAGGGCTATCCCAACGGAGTGGCCGGAGATGAGATCCCCTACGTGGCGCAGATAATCGCCGTGGCGGATACTTTTGACGCCATGTATTCCACCAGGCCTTACCGCAAGCAGATGCCCTTGCAGGAAGTTTTAGATGAGATAAAACGCGTGGCCGGGACACAGCTCAACGCAGATGTGGTTGAGCAGTTGGTGGCCTTGGCAGATGAGGGGCAGATTAAATAATCGCCTACCCCCGGTACATCCGGGGGTTTTCTTATACTATCATCATGGGAGTCTTTAGCGCCTCCTCTTCCTCGGCATCCAGTTTCCCCTCGTCCAAAAGCTCTTCTTTGGCACGGTTCCTGAAATCCCTGGGAGACATGTGATAGGACTCTTTAAATACCCTGTTGAATGTGCGCTGGCTTTCAAAGCCGGCGTTTTCATATGCCTCAGTGATACTTTGATTCGTGTACTTTAAAAGATAGGTCACGTACTGGAGTCTGGTATTGTTAAGATACTGATTGAAGTTCGTATGGAAGGTCCCGGAAAATATCCTGGACAAGGCATAGGGACTCACATAAAGGTCCGTCGCCATGGATGTAAGGGATATCTCCTCGGTAAAATGCTGGGCTATGTAGGATACAGCCCTGAAAATAAGGTCATTGTTCTCCATTTCCTTTCTCTCAACAAGAGTGAGCTTCGGAAGGAGTCTGGCCAGGATCAGCTGTAAAAATGCCTGATGCACCACCTCATCATTGGGATCAGTGACCGCAGGTTTTTTTGCCTCTTTTTTCTTACTGTCTGCCGGTCTGTCCCAGTTGCGTGCCGATGTGGTGCGGGCCACCTTCATCTGGGCCAGTCTCTCAAAGGCGTAGATCACATCAGGATGTACGTTTTCTGCCTTGATCACCGGAGTCTCGGGGGCCTGCTGCCTAAGAGTACTCAGATATGTACCTGCCAAAACCGGCGCAGCCAAAACAACGATCTGTCTGTTTTTGCCTTTTCCAAAGACCTGATAGTGATGTATTAGGTCAGGAAAAATCACAGCCACATCGCCCTCGTCCATGTGATAAAGCTCCTGCCCTATGCCCACCTCCTGGGTGCCGTGGGTCACAAAGACCAGCTCCACCGCATTGTGCACATGGGGAGGCACATGGTTGGACTTTTTCTTATGAACCTCAAACTGCTCAACATCTTCAAATACAGCGTACATAAAACCACCTTTTTTAAAGCAATACAACCCCGGAGATATACGTGTCCCGGGGTTGTAATTATAACATTATTTGGATCAAACCACAAATACCGTGCTATGCACTGAGTACTTCTTTGGTGGCTATCACGTCCACGCCTGTGCCGCAGACATCGCTTAAGATAACATCACCGATGTGTACAGGAGCATTGACCACTACTCCCTCGATGGCAGCCATGCAGTCAAATATCTTGTCCTTGGGGATGTCGTTCTTTGTCTTGCAGGAAACCATGGCTATGCGTCCGCCCTTTACCGGAACCGTGGAAGTCACGATCCTGGTGGGATTGGTAACCTCTTTCCTTGCATAGTCATCACCTCTCTTACAGGTGTTGCCTGTCACCTCGACAACTGCTCCGTCCTGCATGGTGACAGTAAGCTGGCAGCCCATAGGGCAACCGATACAGGTAAGTTTTCTTGTCTCCATTCTATATCGCCTCCCTCTTACGCTTGCTCAATCTTTATAGTGATATCTGAAATGTCGGGGTGCTTGGCAAGCTCCTCCTTCTTTATCACTACCTGTTCCATCTCACCGGGTGCCATGATCTGTTTTT
Source organism: uncultured Lachnospiraceae bacterium (assembly GCA_946611525.1). GTDB lineage: Bacteria > Bacillota > Clostridia > Lachnospirales > Lachnospiraceae > JAILEN01. Next base: position 5,069 of record CAMODS010000030.1, read on the forward strand.
TCCTCTTAAGCACCTGCTCATCTCCGAAATACATGGTCACTGCAGAATTTTTATACACAGCACCTACGCGGAAACGAACTGTAACAGTGTCGTCCATCTCGTTGGGACGAACGGTAACGGGTACGGTATAGCGAACGCCGTCTACCGCATTGATCTTTATCTCCTTTGAAGCTGTCTTTGCTCCTTCCTTAACGTACTTGGCAGCATTTCTGCCGGCATTGGCTGCTTCCTGTGATACGAAGTCAACCAGATCATGTACGTGAAGTACGTTTCCGCAGGCAAAGATACCCTCAACGGATGTCTCAAGTGAATCATTTACTATAGGGCCGGAAGTGATATTTGAAAGCTCCACACCGGCTGTCTTGGAAAGCTCGTTTTCAGGTAAAAGTCCTACCGAAAGCAAAAGGGTGTCACACTTGTAGTGCTCCTCCGTACCGGGGATGGGCTTCATATCCGGACCAACCTCGGCAATGGTGATACCTTCAACCCTTTCCTTACCCTCTATGTCGATAACGGTATGGGAAAGCTTAAGGGGAATGCCATAGTCATCCAGGCACTGAACGATATTTCTCTTCAGTCCACCGGAATAAGGCATAAGCTCTGCTACCACCTTTACCTTGGCACCCTCCAACGTCATACGGCGTGCCATGATAAGACCTATATCACCGGATCCGAGGATAACGACCTCACGGCCGGGAAGATAACCCTCGATATTTACAAGCCTTTGGGCCGTACCTGCGGAAAAGATACCTGCAGGACGATAACCGGGGATATTTAGGGCGCCTCTGGGACGCTCTCTGCAACCCATGGCCAAAATAACCGCCTTGGCCTGGATCTGGAACATACCGTCGGTCTTGTTCATAGCCGTAACAACCTTGGTATCTGTGATATCCATTACCATGGTGTTGAGCTTGTACTCGATGCCAAGATCAAAAACCTCATCCATAAAGCGCTGAGCATACTCAGGACCTGTCAGCTCCTCCTTGAACGTATGGAGACCGAAGCCATTATGGATGCACTGATTTAAAATGCCGCCCAGCTCGTGATCTCTTTCCAGGATCAGGATGCTGTCTACGCCGGACTTTTTAGCCTCTGCTGCCGCTGCAAGACCTGCAGGACCGCCGCCTATTATAACAATATCATAGGACTGCATTACAGCTCACCTCCTTTACGATTCTTGGAAAGCTCGGGAGCTATCACGGACTTACCACCACTCTTGGTGATCTTTTCTACCGGAATGCCCAGCTCTCTGTTTATGATCTCCATTACTCTCGGTGAGCAGAAGCCTGCCTGGCATCTTCCCATGCCGGCTCTGGTGCGCCTCTTTACTCCGTCTAATGAGCGTGCGCCCAAAGGACGGTGGATGGCGTCGATGATCTCACCCTCGGATATGGACTCGCAACGACAGATGATCTGGCCGTATGCGGGATTCTTTTTGATCAGCTCATTTCTCTCCTCAACTGACATGTCGGAAGGATTAAGGATACCCTTTCTCTTACCATCCCAGTTGGCCTTTTTAGAAGGCTTTAAGATGCCGGCCACTATATCAGCCACCATCTCTCCGATGGCAGGGCTTGCTGTAAGACCGGGGGACTCTATGCCGGCACAGTCAACAAAACCGGGAGCTCCCTCTACCTCAGCTATAATAAACTCGTGGTTGTCCTCGTGTGCACGAAGGCCTGCAAAACCGGTAATAACCTTTCTGCGTATAGGCAGGTCCTTAACATTCATACATGACTTTTCGATCAGCTCATTGATACCCTCAGCTGTAGTGGCTGTGGACTCCCTGTCTTCGATGTCGATGGCGGTGGGACCAACCAAAAGGTTACCGTGAACAGTAGGAGTAACCAGTGTTCCCTTACCCATCTTTGTGGGCTGGGGGAAGATCGTATGCTCTACAAATGTACCCATCTCCTTGTCCAGCAGGCAATAGTCGCCGCGACGGGGAGTGATATGGATCTTTTTATCGGAAACCTTGTTGTGGAAAATGTCAGCGTAAACACCGGCCGCATTGACAATGGTCTTTGTCTTGTACTCACCGTTGTTGGTGCGGATATGCCAGATGCCGTCCTCGTCTCTGCAAAGATCCTCTGCCTTGGTATTGAAGAAGAAATCTACACCGTTTACGTTAGCATTTTCAGCCATGGCTATATTTAAAATGAAGGGGCAGATGATACCGCCTGTAGGAGCGTAAAGCGCCGCACATGCAGCATCTGAAAGATTGGGCTCCATCTGATGAAGCTCCTCCCTGTCGATAATACGCAGGTCCTTTACGCCATTGGCCACGCCTCTGTCATAGAGAACCTTTAAGCCGTCCTTTTCCTCTTCGTGAATGCAAACTACCAAAGATCCGTTTCTCTTAAACGGCACATCCAGATCCTCGGCAATCTGGTCCATCATCTCATTTCCTTTTACGTTGAGCTTTGCCATGAGGGAGCCCTCAGCAGCATCAAAGCCCGCATGTACGATGGCACTGTTTGCCTTACTGGTTCCGGAGCATACATCCTCATCCTTTTCAAGCACGCATACATTCATGTCATACTTGGAAAGCTCACGGGCTGTGGCGCTGCCGCTAACACCTGCTCCGATGATAATACAATCGTATACCATATCCTATCCCTTTCTTTTTTTTAGTGTATTTGATCACCGTCGGGCAAAAGCCTTTGGTGGGATCAAACAAACAGCCTACACAAATTACTTGGCCCAGTTGCGGGTCGCTCCCACAGCCTGTTTCCATCCCTCCAGGATGGCTTCTCGGTCTGCGTATGTCATCTCGGGTCTGAACTCCTTATCGATAGCCCAGTTGCTTATGACCTCTTCCTTGCTTGACCAGAATCCAACAGCAAGGCCCGCCAGATAAGAAGCTCCCATAGCCGTAGTCTCAACACATACGGGACGATGAACGGGTGCGTTTATGATGTCAGACTGGAACTGCATCAAGAAGTTGTTTTTGCAGGCGCCACCATCAACCTTTAAGGCGTTGAGCTTGACACCGGAACCACCCTCCATAGCTGCGATCACATCATTGGTCTGAAGTGCCAGTGACTCAAGTGTAGCCCTGATGATGTGGTACTTGTTGACACCGCGGGTAAGGCCTGTGATGGCACCACGTGCGTAAGGGTCCCAGTATGGAGCGCCCAGTCCCGTAAACGCAGGAACCACATAGCATCCGTTTGTGTCCTTCACCCTGGTGGCAAAATACTCAGAGTCGGGAGCAGAATCTACCAGCTTCATCTCATCACGGAGCCACTGGATAGCTGCACCTGCCACGAATACCGAGCCCTCAAGGGCATACTCAACCTTGCCGTCAAGTCCCCATGCGATCGTGGTAAGAAGACCGTTGTTGGGGAATATGGGTGAGGTACCGATGTTCATAAGCATGAAGCATCCTGTACCGTATGTGTTTTTAGCCATACCCTTTTCAAAGCAGGTCTGCCCGAAAAGTGCCGCCTGCTGGTCGCCGGCCACGCCCGCTATGCGGATGGGACCGCCAAAGAACTCAGGATCAGACTCACCAAACTCTGTGCTGCTGGAAGGAAGTGCCTTGGGCAGCATGCTCATGGGAATCTCAAGCTGATCGCACAGCTCCTTGTCCCACTCACAGGTATTGATATTAAACATGAGTGTCCTGGAAGCATTGGAATAATCCGTAGCATGAACCTTGCCTTTGGTCAGCTTGTAGATAAGCCATGTATCCACAGTGCCGAAGCAAAGCTCACCTCTCTCTGCTCTCTCACGGATACCCTCAACATTGTTTAGGATCCAGCGAAGCTTTGTTCCGGAGAAATAAGGATCAAAAACCAGACCTGTCTTGTTGTATGCAGAATTGTCGATACCGGGATGCTTGTCCATCAGCTCCTGTTTCATATCAGCAGTCCTGCGGCACTGCCACACGATGGCATGATAAACGGGCTGCCCTGTGGCACGATCCCAGACGATAGTGGTCTCACGCTGATTCGTGATACCGATAGCTGCTACATCAGCAGCGGTGGCGCCAACCTTGTGTAGCGCCTCACGTGCAACCGAAAGCTGCGATTGCCAAATCTCATTTGCGTCATGCTCTACCCAACCGGGCTGGGGGTAAAACTGAGTAAACTCCTTTTGTGCTACAGAGCACATTTCCCCCTTCTCATTGAACAGGATACACCTGTTACTGGTGGTACCCGAATCCAGAGCCATAACATATTTTGCCATAAAACTCCCACCTTTTTCTAGAAAAAACAAATCATAAATGACATCTTTGTCATCTATGATAACCCCTAAACGCAAAAAGGGACGCATCCCTTTTCACATCCTAAAGTATTGTACTTCATCAACATATAAATTGCAACGACATTTTCTACAATGCCGCTGCAATAGCCTCATAAAAGTCATCAAAGTCCTCGAAGGCCGGATACTGCGGATAATCCTTTTTGATGGCATCCGTAGTGCGGAACAAAAAGCCTGCACGGCTGGCCTCGATCATGGCCAGATCATTGAAGCTGTCTCCAGCTGCGATGGTGGTAAAGCCACAGGACTGAAGAGCCTTTACCGTGGTAAGCTTGCTCTTTTGACAGCGCATCCTGTAATCGGTTATGGTACCGTCCTCAGCCACAACAAGCTCATTGCAAAAGAGGGTCGGCCAGTCCAGCTTTTTCATAAGAGGTTTTGCAAACTGTTCAAATGTATCGCTTAGGATCAATACGTTGGTGCGTGCCCTAAGCTTGTCCAAAAACTCCTTTGCTCCGGGAAGCGGATCGATGCCTGCGATGGTCTCCTGGATCTGATTTAAACCGAGACCGTTTTTATGTAAAATATCAAGTCTGAAACGCATCAGCTTGTCATAGTCCGGCTCGTCCCTGGTAGTCCTCTTAAGCTCGGGAATACCTACCGCCTCAGCAAAGGCTATCCATATCTCCGGTACCAGCACACCTTCCATATCTAAACATACTACTGTCTGCATACTCACCTCACAAAATAACAAAAATAACTACATCTACAAAAACGCCCAACACAAAGCCTGCCACAACCTGGGACGGGGTATGTCCCACAAACTCCTTGAGCTTTTCCTCAGGGGACATGTCTTCGGTATATACAAGCTTTATCATGTCATTGATGACCTTGGCCTGCTTGCCGGTCTCCAGTCTCACTCCCATGGCATCATGCATCACGATAAAGGCAATCATGATCGCCACCGCAAAAATCGAAGAATCAAAACCCTCGATAAAACCGGTGGCCACCGCTATGGCAGTAACCGTGGCAGAATGGGCGCTGGGCATACCGCCATCACCCAAAAGTCTCTTAAGATCAAGGGTCTTGTTTACTATTGCATAGGTGATGGTCTTTAAGATCTGGGCCGATGCCCATGCCGCCATACCCGCTATCAATATCCTGTTAGAAATAAGCTGAGTTAAAACATCCATAAATCTATACCTTTTGCATACGATGCTCACATACCGAAACCACATCTCCCGGCATAAACACCGTGGAACCCTTTGGTATCATGGCCTTGCCATGCCTTATGACAGACACAACCACCATGTCCTCAGGGACCTGGAGGTTCCAGAGATATTCTCCGTTCCAGGGATGTGAATCGTCAATCATAAATTCCCTGGCCCTGATGCCGTGCTCATTTTTATATGCCAGGCACCCCATGATAACCTCATCCCCCGGCTTTATCTGTGTATTGCCCCTGGGGATCAGGATATTATTTCCTCTTATCACCGCCACTATCATGATCTCCGGAGGCATGGAAATATCACTGATACGCTTCCATACGTAAGGGTGATCTTCACTGATACCAAAGGAGAAAAACTGCAGGTCGTTGCCCTGGGAGATATCATCAAGGGGCTTCATCTTGGTATATTGCTCCACAAAGCCTGCGGAAATGATACCTGTAGGGATAGCCACAAGTCCTACTCCCAAAAATGACATGACTATTGCAGCTATCCTTCCCAATGTTGTGACGGGATAAATATCTCCGTAACCCACAGTAAGCAGGGTGGATACCGACCACCACAGGCCGGAAAAGGCATTTTTAAAAACCTCCGGCTGAGCCTCGTGTTCAAGTCCGTACATCAGCAGC
>CAMODS010000031.1 GCA_946611525.1 uncultured Lachnospiraceae bacterium
CGTTGTATTCCCGCACGATCATGCCGCCCATGGTGGGATGCAGCGTTTCATAGTCGTCCGCCGCCATGCCGTAGTTTCCGATCAGCGGGTAGCTCATGACCACCGCCTGGTCGGTATAGGACGGATCCGAGACTATCTCCTGGTAGCCCGCCATGGAGGTGTTAAAGACCAGCTCCACTACTTTTTCGCAGTCCGCACCAAAGCCTGTGCCGACGTACTCCTGCCCGTCTTCTGTTATCAGTTTTCTTGTTATTTCTGACATTTTATCTCTCCGTTATCACAACATGGTCGTAGGATCTTATCCGTATATATCCTACTACAAAACCACATGAAATTATAACAAAAATAAGGGTGGATAACCACCCAAATTTCATTCATAACGATCTATGATTTCTTTGGCAACCACCAGCCTGCTGGTGCGGTTGTTCATGGCAGTTTTTTCGATCTTTTTGTGAGCCTCCTCCTCTGTGAGGGACTCGTATTGCACCAAAAGGATCTTCGCATGATTGATAAATTTAAGCTCATTCATTTTTTTCTGAAGCTTCTTGTTTTCGCTTTCCATCATCTTTATCCTGCTTTGAGCGATGTGCGAAAAATCAATGGCCATGGACAGTTCCCTGGAATGGATGGGCTTTGACACAGTGATCACACCATAGTCTCTGGTATGGGCGTGTGCCTCATCAAAATGCTCGGATTTTACCAGAAGTATCACCTGGCTTATGTTTTTTTCGGCAATATCAACTGCCACGCTCTCCGCGGATTCCATGCGAAGAGGAGCATTTATAAAGGTAAGCTCATATTCATGCTCCAAAAGACGGCGCTTTGCTTCAGGTCCGTTTTTGCATACGAAAACATCCGGGTAGCCCTGTTTTTTCAGGACATCCCGGCAAAATTCCGCTGCCTTATCCGAATCGCAGACCAAGAGAACCTGCTGCATTCCAATCTCCTCTGTTCCTTACGGGTTTAATGGTGCTTGTGCCGTTTATCGGCGTCACATTGACAATACTGATAAGAACCTCTCTACTATCGCGTGAAGAGATTCATCTTCGTTTAAGAAATCACTGTTTTTAGCACAGTCGATGGCTTCCTCTAAGGACATGGGAAGCTTCTGGTAAGCCGCTTTTTCATCCTCTGTCAGATGCCTCCAGGACTTGTCCACCGGAGCCGGTAGCTTCTCGTTGTTTTTGATCCCTGCCAGTCCGGCGCGGATTATCATGGTAAATGCCAGATACGGATTGATGCCGGAATCGGGAGAGCGCAGGATAAAACCTGCCTTTTTCCCATTTATCACGGGGATCCTAAGAAGCCTGGAACGGTTTTCGATAGACCAGGTGATATGCTTCGGGGCCTCTCCCTGTCCAAAACGGTCATAGGATGCGGGCTGGGTGTTCAAAAAAACCGTGATATCACGCATGCGGTTTAAAACTCCCGCAGTAAAGCTTTCCGCCATATCAGGATCCGTCTCTCGCAGGTTTATCCCGCCTCTTAAAAGTGACATCTTAAGGTGAAGCCCGTTTCCGCTCTCATCAGGTAAGGGCTTTGGCGCAAATGAAGCAAAGATGCCGTTTCGCGCGGATACTGCGCCCACCACATTTTTATATGTTATAAAATTGTCTGCCGTATGAAGGGCAGAGTCCTCCTGAAAGTCGATCTCGTTTTGGCCCGGCCCGTTTTCATGGTAAGATTTTTCCGGGCTGATGCCCATCTCTTCCATGGTAAGGCAGATCTCACGCCGGATATTCTCACCACGATCGAGTGGCGCGATGTCATAGCAGGAGCCGTTGTCCCAGGGGATGTTAGTAGGATTGTCATCCTCATCGGTCCTGAAAAGATAAAACTCCGAATTCAGCCCTATCCTGGGCTTAAAATCAAGGCGCTTGCAGTCATCCACTGCTTCCTTTAATAGCTTTCTGGGGTCCAAAGGATAGCATGAGCCGTCCGCCAGGACTATATCGCAATAAAACCTGAGCACCCTTCCCTCCTGGGGACGCCAGGGCAGAATACACATGGTGGACAGATCCGGACGCAAAAACAGATCCTGGTTTTCATGATCATCAAAGCCCGCTATCCTGAAGGAATCAAAAGGCTCGCCATGCTCTGCCGCTTTTTTAAGTTCATCCGGCATTACCGATACGTTTTTTTGATTTCCGTGATAATCACAAAACGCCAGACGGATAAACTTCACGTCATTTTCTTCGATAAATTCCATTACCTCTTCTATGGTTGTATCAGACATCTTTGATCCTCCACATCATAATTATTAGTGTATGTTCGCTAACGCGATGTATTATTATACCACTACAGATTGGAATATCCCATTAAAAACTCATCTACTTCGCGAGCGCAGGCCTTGCCGTCGGCAATAGCTTTTACCACAAGGGATTGTCCGGTGTGTGCATCACCTGCGGTAAAGATCTTGTCAACACCGGTTTTATGAGTGCCTCCGGTGCCCGCTATATTGGTGCGCCCATCCAGTCCTACCCCAAAGGCATCGGCCAGCTTCTTTTCCGATCCCAAAAAGCCTGCGGCAATAAGCACAAGAGAGGCTTTTATCTCCCGCTCACTTTTCTCTACCGGGACCATCATACGTCTGCCGGTCTTTTCATCCGTTTTGGACTCCAAAGAAACTATCACCGCCGACTTAACATTTCCCTTTTTATCTGACTTAAAACTTGCTACAGTAGTCTGATAGATACGTGGATCGCTTCCAAACATCTCAATGGCTTCCTCCTGACCGTAATCCGTCTTTAAAACGAGAGGCCACTGGGGCCAGGGGTTGTTTTCGGTTCTGTCTTCCGGAGGTTTTGGCATCATCTCAAGCTGGAGCACACTTTTTGCCCCCTGGCGTATGGCTGTTCCAACACAGTCATTTCCGGTATCGCCGCCTCCTATGACAACCACATCCTTATCCTTCGCGGTGATACCCAGGGACTTTTTGGGCCCTGCAACAGGTCCGCAGTCTTTTATTATGTCCTTCTCATAAAGCTGTCTGGTGGCATCGGAAAGGTAGTCCACCGCAAAATGTATACCGGATGACTCCCGGCCCGGAACTTCGATATTTCTGGGATTAGGGGTGCCCGTGGCAATGACTATGGCATCATAATCCTTCATAAGAAAAGCGGGCTTTACGTCTTCTCCTACCGGGGAATTTACCTCAAAGTGTACGCCCTCTTCTGCCATAATGGAAAGCTTCCGGTCTATCACCCATTTTTCCAACTTCATATTGGGGATGCCGTATCTTAAAAGTCCGCCGATACGGTCGTTTTTCTCGAAAACCGTAACCTCATGTCCCCGACGGTTCAGATCATCTGCCACCGCCAGTCCGGAAGGGCCTGAGCCTATTACAGCCACCTTTTTTCCCGTCCTGTTTTTGGGAGGATTGGCCTTTGTCAGCCCTTTTTCATAGGCATATTCTATGATGGCACGCTCGTTGTCCCTGGTGGTCACCGGATCGTCATAGAGCCCGCAGGTGCAGGCTTTTTCGCAAAGAGCCGGGCACACACGGCAGGTAAACTCAGGGAAATTGCTGGTCTTTTTAAGCCTGATATAGGCCTGCTTGAGGTTTCCCCTGTATACCAGGTCATTCCATTCAGGGATCAAATTGTGCAGAGGACATCCGCTTGTCATACCGGATATACTCTCACCATACTGGCAAAAAGGCACTCCGCAGTCCATGCACCTGGCTCCCTGCCGTTTTCTTTCCTCCATGGAGGGCATGACATGGAACTCGTCCCAGTTGCAGATCCTCTTAGACGGCTCTACTGCCGTCTGGTCAACTCTTTCATATTCCAAAAAACCGGTTGCTTTTCCCATATCTCATCCTTTCATAAGCTCAAAGGCTTCAATCTCGGCCTGCTGTCGCGACAGTCCCTTTTCCTCCATCTGCGCGACCGCTTCGATCATTTTCTTGTAATCATGAGGAATGATCTTTTTAAAATGAGGCAGATAGTCCGAAAAGTCTGCCAATATCTGCGCACCTTTTTCGGAACCGGTCGCAGCCACATGTTCCTCGATAAGAGACTTGAGCTCCTGCACGTCATACTTGTCCGTTACGGCCTCAAGAGCCACCATGGACTTGTTGAGCCGCTTATACAAAGTGTCGTCATTATCCAGCACATATGCGATACCGCCGCTCATCCCTGCAGCGAAGTTTTTGCCCACAGCGCCCAGGATCACCACTCTTCCGCCGGTCATGTATTCACAGCCGTGGTCTCCGCAGCCCTCAACCACGGCAGTCGCACCGGAGTTTCTCACTGCAAATCTCTCTCCTGCCACACCATTGATATATGCCTGACCGGAGGTGGCTCCATATAGCGCCACATTTCCTATGATGATGTTTTCACCGGCCACATATCCCGCTTCCTTTGGTGGCATCACCGCAAGCTTTCCTCCTGAGAGACCCTTTCCGAAATAATCATTGCTGTCTCCTGTGAGGATGATGGAAAGTCCCTTGGGGATGAAGGCGCCAAAGGACTGGCCGCCTGCGCCTTTGCACTCCACAATATAGGTATCATCCGCGATGTCATCACCCATGCTTCTGGTGATCTCCGCACCCAAAAGCGTGCCAAAGGCTCTGTCGTTGTTGGTTACGCTTATTTCTATCCTGCCTCCCTTTTTGCCATTTTTCCCGGGGGACAGCTTCTTTAAAAGCTCCCTTTCATCTATGGTCTGTGAGAGTTTAAAATCGTAAACGTCCTTTTTTTCATACGACATATGCTCCGTGGGGCACTCATCATCATAACCACCATTAAGTACTTTTGACAGGTCAAGTGAGGCATCCTCTTTTACCCTGATAAGGTCGGTCCTGCCAACCAGTTCATCCACTGTCTTTACGCCCAGCATGGCCATATATTCACGAAGCTCCTCTGCGACAAAACGCATAAAGTTTATGACATACTCGGGCTTTCCGGCAAAGCGCTTCCGAAGCTTCGGGTTTTGGGTTGCCACTCCCACCGGGCAGGTGTCCTTGTTGCAGACCCGCATCATCACACAGCCCATGGTAACAAGAGGGCCGGTGGCAAAGCCAAACTCCTCCGCGCCCAGTATTGCCGCTATGGCCACATCACGTCCGGACAAAAGCTTTCCGTCAGTTTCTATTATCACGCGGTTTCTAAGCCCGTTTCTGATAAGGGTCTGATGGGTTTCCGCAAGCCCCAGCTCCCAGGGCAGGCCCGCATTGTGGATGGAAGTGATGGGTGCCGCACCGGTACCTCCGTCATAACCGGAGATCAGTATCACCTGTGCTCCCGCCTTTGCCACGCCGCTTGCCACAGTACCCACGCCGGCCTCGGACACCAGTTTTACGGATATCCGGGCATTTTTGTTGGCATTTTTCAGATCATAAATAAGCTCTGCCAGATCCTCGATGGAATAAATATCATGATGTGGCGGCGGAGATATCAGGGACACTCCGGGAGTGGAAAGCCTGGTCTTTGCGATCCAGGGATACACCTTTTTCCCGGGCAGATGTCCGCCCTCTCCCGGCTTTGCCCCCTGGGCCATCTTTATCTGCAGCTCCTTGGCCGACACCAGATACTTTGATGTCACTCCAAACCTGCCGCTTGCCACCTGTTTTATGGCAGAGCAGCGGCGGGGATCCAAAAGCCTGTCATCCGACTCTCCGCCCTCACCGGTATTGGACTTGCCATGAAGCTCATTCATGGCTATGGCAAGAGTCTCATGGGCTTCCTGTGATATTGAACCATAGGACATGGCACCTGTCTTAAAACGTTTTACTATAGAATCTACAGACTCCACCTCATCGACGGATATCGGCTTTGCCGGCGGCACAAACTCCAAAAGCCCCCTTAGGGCATAGGGTTTTTCTTCATCATTTACTCTTTTGGTAAATTCTTTAAAAAGCCCGTAGTCTCCTGTTTTGGTTGCATGCTGAAGCATATGGATGGTCTCCGGGGTGTAAAGATGTCGCTCACCAACGGCTCGCATCTTGTGGTCTCCACCGGAGGAAAGAGTCTCCGATACAGAAAGTCCCATGGGATCAAAGGCCCTGTCATGCAGAGACTCCACATCGGACTCAATATCCTTAAGCGTGATGCCGCCTACCCGGCTTACGGTACCTTCAAAGTATGTGTCTATCACATCCTGCTCGATCCCGATGCACTCAAAGATCTTGGCTCCCTGATAGGACTGGATTGTAGATATTCCCATCTTTGATGCTATCTTTATGATGCCTGTGATCACCGCATTGTTGTAGTCATCCACGGCAGCATAGTAGTCCTTGTCCAAAAGTCCGTCATCTATAAGCTCATGGATGGAATCAAGCGCCAGATATGGGCAGACTGCCGATGCACCATAGCCCAAAAGGGTTGCAAAATGATGGACGCTCCTGGGCTCTCCGCTTTCTATGATCACGGAAAGCTGGGTGCGCTTTTTCGTCACAACCAGATGATGCTGGAGCGCCGCCACCGCCAAAAGTGAGGGGATGGCCACATGGTTTTCGTCCACTCCCCTGTCGGAAAGGATGAGGATGTTGGCCCCATCCTTATGGGCTCTGTCCGCCTCCACAAAAAGGTGCTCCACCGCCTTTTTAAGGGATGTATTTTTATAATATGTAATAGGTATTGTAATGGGCTTAAAGCCTTCTGTACCGATGCTTTTGATCTTTAAAAGGTCGGTGTTTGTAAGTATGGGGTTATTGATACGCAGGCACCGGCAGTTTTTCTCCTCCTCATTTAGCACATTTCCGGCTGTGCCCAAAAATATGGTGCTGGCCGTCACGATGTCCTCACGGATGGAATCTATGGGAGGATTGGTAACCTGGGCAAAGCGCTGCTTGAAGTAGTCGAAAAGCGGCATGTGTACGCCCTTTTGGAGTACTGCCAGAGGTACGTCGAGTCCCATGGCACCTATAGCCTCGGAGCCGTCTCTGGCCATTGGAAGGATTGTATCCCTCACATCCTCATAGTTGTATCCAAAGGCCTTTTGCAGGCGGGTGCGTGACTTTTCATCATAGTCCTCTACCCTGATATTAGGGATATGAAGTTCACTAAGGTTCACCAGGTTTTGATCCAGCCACTGACCGTACGGATTTTTTGATGTATAGCGCTCTTTTAGCTCATCATCCTCTATGAGCCTGCCCTCCACCGTATCCACCAAAAGCATCTTCCCGGGCTTCATACGGTCCTTTTTTATGATCTTTTCTTCCGGTATGGAAAGAACTCCCACCTCGGAGGACAGGATCAAAGTATCATCTGTAGTCACGTAATAGCGTGAAGGCCGAAGCCCGTTTCTGTCCAGGATCGCTCCCATTACGTCACCATCGGAAAAGAGGATGGATGCCGGGCCGTCCCAGGGCTCCATCATGGTGGCATAATACTCATAAAAATCACGTCTTGATCTGTCCATGGCTGCATTTTTCGACCAGGGCTCAGGGATGGTTATCATCATTGCAAGAGGCAGGTCCATCCCGTTCATCATTAGAAATTCCAGGGTGTTATCGAGCATGGCCGAGTCCGAGCCGGATGCCGAGATCGCAGGCAGTATCTTTGCCATATCGTTTTCCAGATAAGGCGAAATATAGGTCTCCTCACGTGCAAGCATTTTGTCAGCGTTGCCCTTTATGGTGTTGATCTCACCGTTGTGGACTATGAGCCTGTAGGGATGAGCACGCTCCCAGCTGGGGGTAGTATTGGTGGAAAAGCGGCTGTGTACCAAAGCAATGGCAGCCTCATAATCCGGATCCCTCAGGTCATTGAAAAAGGTGCGCAGCTGTCCCACAAGAAACATGCCCTTATAGCAGATCGTCCTTGAGGACAGGGACGGCACGTAGGTATGCTCATCACTGGTCTGCTCAAAGAGCCTGCGGAGCACATATAATCTCCGGTCAAAGTCCAGACCGCGATTTACGTTTGCAGGTCTTTCCACAAATCCCTGCATGATACAGGGCATACATTCAAGGGCCCGGCTTCCCAAAACCTCCGGGGCCACCGGTACCTGTCGCCAGCCCAAGAATTTTAGCCCTTCCTTTTCGGAGATAGTCTCAAACATCTTTTTGGAGCGGTTTCTGTCCCGCTCGTTTTGCGGGAAAAAGAACATTCCTATGCCGTAGTCCCGCTCGTCCATAAGCTCTATCCCTGCTTTTTTCGCCTCTTTTTTAAAGAACTTATGGGAGATCTGCAAAAGGATACCCACACCGTCACCGGTTTCGCCTGTAGCATCCTTTCCTGCCCTGTGCTCAAGGTTTTCAACTATGGAAAGAGCATCAGATACCGTCCGGTGGCTCTTTTTACCCTTTATGTTTACCACGGCTCCTATACCGCAGGCATCATGTTCAAAAGTAAGATCGTTTATCATATCATTTCTCCTTTGCTGCCCTTATAAATTCGCGGAACAGCGGATGGGCGCGATTGGGACGGCTTTTAAACTCCGGATGGAACTGCACTCCCACGTGGAAGCGGCATTTGGGATCCTCCACAACCTCCACAATGTTCTTATCCGGGGATGTTCCGCTGATCAAAAGCCCCGCTTCTGTCATCTTTTCCCGGTATTCGTTGTTGAACTCAAAGCGGTGGCGGTGTCTCTCGGATATGATCCGCTCACCTTCATCAGTGATGTGTCCTGCGTTTATGCTCTCCCGCATGGACTCCTCCTCGGAAAAATAGGCCTTATCAAGAATGGTATCCGGGACCACCTTGCATGGATATGCGCCAAGCCTCATGGTGCCGCCCTTTTTCTCCACCGATCTCTGATCCTCCATCAGATCGATCACCAGATGCTCGCCCCTGGGATCAAACTCCCTGCTGTTGGCGTCGGCTATCCCAAGCACATTCCTTGCGTATTCTATGACCGCCACCTGCATTCCCAGACAGATCCCCAGGTAGGGGATGTCATGCTCCCTGGCATATCTGCAGGCGATTATCTTGCCTAAAATGCCCCTGTCGCCAAAGCCGCCGGGCACCAGTATGCCGTCTGCGCTCTTTAAGATTTCTGCAACATTCTCATCATTTATGGTCTCGGAGTCTACCCACATGATATCCACATGGGCATCGCTCTCGTAACCGCCGTGGTAGAGCGCTTCCCTGACTGACAGATATGCGTCATGTAAAGCCACATACTTTCCGACTATGGCGATGGTCACCCTGTGGGACAGGCCGTTTATGCGATCGATAAGGCCCTGCCAGCGCGTCATATCCGGCTTTGCCGACCAGATCCCGAGCTCCCGGCACACCACCTCATCCAGTCCGTGTGCATGCAGCATCAGGGGGGCTTCATAAAGTGTGCTTACCGTATCATTTTCTATGACGCAGTCCTTTTTAACGTTACAAAACAGAGCTATCTTGTCCCTTATGCCCTGCTCCATGGGACGATCCACCCTGGGTACTATGATGTCCGGATGTATCCCCTGGGACATAAGCTCCTTTACGGAGTGCTGGGTGGGCTTTGACTTGTGCTCCTCAGAGCCAGACAGATAGGGGACCAGAGTCACATGGATAAAAAGGCAGTTTTCCTTGCCCACCTCCAGGCTCACCTGCCGGATGGCCTCCAAAAAAGGCTGGCTTTCGATGTCTCCCGTGGTGCCTCCGATCTCGGTGATCAAAATGTCGGCATCCGTGCTTTCCGCACCCATATATATAAAATGCTTGATCTCGTCTGTGATATGCGGAATGACCTGAACCGTGTCCCCCAGGTATTCCCCGGCGCGCTCACGGCTAAGTACGTTCCAATAGACCTTTCCGCTGGTGAGATTGGAGTAGCGGTTTAGGCTCTCATCAATAAAGCGCTCGTAGTGTCCCAGATCCAGATCCGTCTCCGCTCCGTCATCCGTAACAAAGACTTCGCCATGCTGGTAGGGGCTCATGGTTCCCGGGTCCACGTTCATGTAGGGATCCAGCTTCTGGGAGGCCACCTTCAGTCCTCTCATTTTTAAAAGCCGCCCTAAGGATGCTGCCGTAATGCCCTTTCCCAGGCCTGATACTACTCCTCCTGTAACAAAGATAAACTTGGTATTCTTTTCGCTCATGTTTTCACTCCCTTCCCCGAGTGCAATTGAGTTGGAGGGTGGTTTCCCTCGTTTTCAGACAAAAAAAGGGCGACTTCCAGAATAAATCCGGAAATCGCCTTTGATTTCACACCAAAAATCATAACACAAAATTTTAATCTGTCAAGGAGTTTTCAACCCTCTTACCGTTTAACTGACAAAAAATTTCTTACGATCCTTTTTCCGTCAGGGGTGAGGATGGACTCCGGATGGAACTGGACCCCGTAGGTAGGATTGTCCCTGTGCTTTACGGCCATAATCTCACCGTCTGCCGTGCGGGCAGTTACCACAAGGCACTCCGGCATGGAGCTTTCATCCGCAGCCAGTGAGTGGTACCTGGCTAC
>CAMODS010000032.1 GCA_946611525.1 uncultured Lachnospiraceae bacterium
CGGGATAGTATAAGAAAGCCCACGGCCAAAAGCATACACATGTTGTTGACCAAGGCATCGGATGCCGCCTCGTAAAAATACTTATATATAATAAAAATGATGCGAAGTAACACCAGCTGTGCCAAAAACAACACAATCATCTGCTGGGCTGCGGCCACCGAGGTTCCCTCCCCGCTTTCATCCGCGGCATAAAGGGTGTGCATGATAATGACGACATAACCGTTTATAAATAAAAGCATCACAAGAAGTGTCTGCATACGGTACAAACGGTTGGCGCGCTCCTCCTTTATCCTGGGTGAAAGCGCACTGTAACTGTAATATGTATATAAAGCCATGATAAAGATCATGGTAAACTTTGAGATCGTTGTTAAAAGGTGTAACACTTAGCTTACTCCTCTTTTAAAATGTAATCTGGTGGAAGGGATATCAAGCTTAGCCGCCCCGCCATCCATGTAATTATTCTTATATACTTCAAGCACCCCGTTTACCTCATCGGCAGACTCAAAGACAAAGCTTATCAAAAGCTGTCCCGGGTGAAGTGCCATCACACGCTTGGAGTCTGAAAGCAAAGACTGGGGCAGGCTGTTGTAAACATAGTTTGTACAGGATGCACATCTGTTTAACACAGGAAAGGCCGCGCCGGTCTCATCAATGAGGTCGATACGGGTGTAAGGCTTTTTACCGGCTTTTGAGGCGCCCGGTTTTGTACCATGTTTTGTATCATCCCTCAAACATCCGTAAAATCTCTTTGCCGGACAGTTTGCCATGATCATCACCGCAGTCCTGCCATAGATATCCATGGTGCTCTTTTCATTGTATCTGTGTGACAGTTCCTTTTCATTAAGCTCTATGGGGACGTGCTGATTGATATATCCATCCCGGGCAAAGGCTGCCACCGTCCTGTCAGAATACGAGTAAAGCCGCTCACCGAAATACACATCTTTGTGTGAATAACCATAGCTTTCCAAAAAGCCCAAAGCATCATATGAATTGGCCACCACTCCGGAAATCCTGTCACAGTATCTGTCCAAAAGACCTTTCATGCGGGATGCATCATCACGTCGTATCACATCGGGAAGCCTAAAATATACATCTGCCGTGCTGTCGCAGGCAGCAGAAATCAACTCCTCCCCTACAATGACGCCGCTTACGAACGCCGATTTAAGCACTATTGCAAGCTGCTCCTTTGTCGATACACTGACAAAAAGTGCTGGGGTGTGATTCTCTTTCCCATCCGGGATCGAGCGTTCCATAGCACCTTTTATCGCAGAATCGACATCCGGTTTTTCATACGGCCGTCTTTCTCTGTGAAAATACTCCTTTAAAAGCATCTTTGACAAAGTATCAAAAGCTCTCCTCCGAAGCTCCTTGATATGCTTCATGGGGATGAATGCATCACCCTCCATGTTGATTGTGACCTCAGAAAAATCGAAGGCTTCCTCTCCTGTTTTTGTGATCTTATCTATTATCTCATCCTTTGTAGTAGCTTTCTTTTGTGCAGCCTCCGCCACCTCTCCTTCCACACTTACGGTAAGAGTGCCATAGGTCAGATTCATGGAAATGGGTTCTCCCACCTCAATATTTATCACTGAACTGACGCTGCGTTTCTTTTCGCAGATATCCACCCGGGAGTTTTCCTGGCGGAAAGCACCGGAAGCCGGGTCGATCATGGATACATCATTTCTCATATCAAAGTAGGCATCGGTGCTGCCACCCCTGGTGCCGTAGGATAAAAGCCTCTTGTAGTCCCGGTCATCCACCCGGTAGTCTTTGGTCCCATCTGAGATGATCCGGTCAAAATACTCGCGGTAAACTGACACCACTCCTGCCACATAGGCCTCATTTTTAAGACGTCCCTCTATCTTGTAAGACTCCACTTTCGCCTCATAAAGCCTTGGCAGTGCATAAAGTCCGCACAGATCTCTGGGAGAAAGATAAAAGCCCTCCTCACCAATGACTTGTCCGTTTTCATCTAAAGCCACGTACTTTTTTCTGCATGGCTGGGCACAGGCTCCGCGGTTTCCGCTCCTGCCACCGATGACCGAACTCATCAGACACTGTCCTGAATAGCAGACACAAAGTGCTCCATGCAAAAATGCCTCTATTTCAAGATCCGGCAAAGCCTCATGGATAGATGCGATCTCAGCTATGGAAAGCTCACGGGCCGGTACTATACGGCTGGCCCCGCGCTCCATCATAAAACGTGCTCCATACTCTGATGAGATATTCATCTGTGTACTGGCATGGAGGGGCAGATTGGGAAAATGATAACGGCAGAAATCAAACACCCCGAAATCCTGGACTATAATGCCATCTATAAAATGGCTGTCATAAAATGAAAGAAAGTCATAAAGCTCCCTTTCCATCTCCGGATTTTTAAGCAGTGTATTTACCGTCAAATAAACCTTTTTACCCCTCAGATGGGCATACTCTATGGCTGCGGCTCCATCCTCACGGCTAAAAGCTGCTGACACCCTTGCTCCAAAGGCGTCGCCACCAAAATAAACCGCGTCCGCTCCTGAGGCAAATGCACTTTTTAGAATTTTCAGATCCCCTGCGGGTGCCAAAAGTTCCATAATTCCCTTTCTAAAAGATCCTTCGACACACTAGCTTTGGATGACAACGATAAATGTCATTCAAAGCGTAGCGAAGAATCCTTAAAAAAACAGGTGGCGAGCCACCTGTTTTAGATCAAAATTATTGAGGACCCAAGAGTGCTTCCTCCAACGAAGCCTCCAGCCTGGCCTTTAGGGCCAAAAGCTCTTTTTTCTCCTTTTCCAAAGCCTCTATCTGTTCCTCGAAGCCGGTGATCTTGACCTGCTCGGAGATGAGATCGTGCTTGAGATCGTATATCTCCTTGTCCTTTTGCTCCATGTCGGACTCGAGCTTTTCCACATGATCCCTGGCCTTGAAAAAGTCATCAGCAACATTGATATTGATAAGTACCTGCTTCATGTCCACGGACAGATTCTTGTATCCGTCCATAGCCTGGAACTCTTCTATCTTGCCATTGATATAAGTGGCTATACGCTGGAGATAATCCTCCTCCTCATAACCGCTCAATGTATATACTTTTCCGTCAATAAGTACCTTGGTACTTTTCTTTGCTGACATACTCTCCTCCACACACCAATTTCTATGCCAAAAGAATTATATCGAATTTCATCTGCCGTTGCAACCTGCAAAACAACAATTTCGATAATGGTTATTTGACCTATATCTTCTTCTGGAAGGCAAGCATTGTAAGATCATCAAACTGATCTGCATCTCCCACAAACTCATCCACATCCTTTCTGACAGCCACCAAAAGCTCCTGGGGCCTAAGTCCCACAGACTTCTGCAGGATGTTTTTAAGTCTGTCCATACCATAAAGCTCACCTTCTGCATTGGTAGCTTCAGGCACACCGTCTGTATAGAGGAAAACGACATCTCCCTTGTTGATGGTGGTAGTATCCATCATGTACTCCATGTCCTCCATAGCCGCAAGAGGAGGCCTCTTCTTTGTAGGATTAACCTCGTCAACCGTACCGTCAGGATGAAGCACCAGTGTGATCTCGTGACCGGCATCGGAAAACTCGATATATCCGGTCTTTATGTCAATGATCGCAATCCATGTGGTAACAAAAAGCATCTGCTCATTTCCCTCGCACAGCTGGTTATTTACTGTACGAAGCACCTTATCCACAGGTTCATTATTCTGAAGATGGTTTTTAATAAGAGTCTTTGCGATGACCATAAAGAGTGCTGCGGGAACGCCCTTTCCTGAAACGTCTGCCATAACAACAGCCAGGCGATCCTCACCCACCATAAACAGATCGTAAAAGTCTCCTCCCACTTCCTTGGCAGGATCCATGGAAGCAAAGATGTCCATATCCTCTCTCTCGGGGAAAGCAGGGAAAATTGACGGGAGCATATCCGCCTGGATCTTTGTTGCCACATTGAGCTCAGCTCCTATCCTCTCTTTTTCAGCGGTGATGGACCTGATATTATCCACGTATGCGATCATATCACGTTCCATCTTTCCGATACTCATGGACAAAAGCTGTATCTCGTCTCCGGTCTTTATAGCATTAAGCTTTGCCATGGCGGCATCTGAGATTTCGTTATTATTACCGAATCTGATAGCCTCGGAAGCCACGATATTGACAGGAAGGATTACACTCTTGTACATGTAGATAACAAAAAGTATGATAACCACTAAAATGGCCACCATGATGGAGCTCATGGTACGGATCAAAAAGCTTCTGGTAGAGCTTTCCACCAATCTCATAGGCTCCTCTACCGCTATTACCGCTATAACCTCTCCGTCAGCAGAAAGAATAGGCTTTAACGCAGAAATATTGTATCCAAAATCACCGTTTGAAATAATGAAAGCATCCTGGTTTTTACCTGTCTCCATAACCTCTGCAAAAAGCACGCGGTTCTTGGGATTCATGGAACTGGACTGTCCCAACAAAAAGATCTCATCCTCTTTGTAGTAACAGTCAATGATATACAAAAGGGGCTTCCAGTCGGTATCTCCCTCCTGATATCCACGTAAAACCTCAGGATCATAATAAGTCAGGTAGATATCCGTAAGCTGCATGGACTCACGAAGATCGTTTAACTCTTTCCAGATCTTTTGATACCTGCCGAGAGACATGACTCTCTCCTGCTCCTTGGTATCGTCTCCTCTGGCGATCTCTACGAACTCTGCCAACTCTTCTTTTGTAACGGTATCAAGTATGATATCCTCTGCCGTATCAGCAATGAGATATGCCGTGTCATGATACTGCTTTACCATACTGTCCCTAAAGCCAGTATAACCGAAATACATAGCCAGGGCCGCCATGATGATACCGACAAGAACAAAACCGATAATAAACTTTAATACAAGACTGCGCTTCTTAGTCATTTTCCCTCCTCGTCAACTGTAAAAACATAACTCCAAACAATGCAAATACTACACCAAATACTCCAAGAGGTACAAGATTACCGTCGGGGCTGGCTAAAAGTCCGTAAAGCATGGGACAGATTATCTGGACTCCGCTTCCGATACTGCCGTAAAGAGTAAGCAGTGCCGCACTGTCACCCTTTTCCTTTTTACCTACACCGGTGAAATATCCGGTGAGTGTAGGCGTGCCGTATCCGTCAAAGAGTCCCATGATGGCTGCTGAAAGAATAACAATAAATGCATTACGTCCAAACAAAAGAACCAGTATGCCGGCCGCTCCCAATAAGATCGAGAAGGTGACCGATTTCTTCAGAGAAAGCTTTTTTAGAGCCTTTATCATCCAAACACCCACATACACACCTGCCAGACCGTTTATGAGGTAAGCATAACTGGTGGCGATAGCCGGCTGTCCGATAACTCCCATATATGTCGGCAAAAATGCCACCACATACATAAGTCCGATATTAAGAGGTATATCCGTAAGCAATACAGCCCTGCGAAGCCTTTTATTCTTAAATATCGTGGCAAGTGATGTATTGGAGGATGTGTCCTCAGCATCATCCGCATTTACTGCATTAAGCTCATCCCACGGAATAATGATAACCGAAAGCACAAACACTATGGCAATAAGTACCGCTGTAAAAAGGTAGTTCGCATAATATCCGAAGCCACTGGCTAAGATGGATCCAAGGGAAGATCCCACTGTGATACCTCCCAAAAGCCCGGCATTCAGATTTGCAAAGTTGGCCCTGATCTCTTCGTCGCTGTTGCTGGCTGCCGCCACAAATCTGTTGAGGAAGTACTTAAGCAGTGCAAAGCCGACACCGGTAAATGTACGAAGCAAGATAAGGAATATTGCCGTACTCACCCTGAGGCAGGCCAGGTTTCCCACAGCCAGTATGGCCATGGAAAAGCAAAACAGCTTAAATACGCTCTCCTTTGCATATACTCTCTGAACTATAAGAGATATGACAAGTACTGCGATAAGCTCCTGAGTCAGAGGCAGAGGAGCTGTAACCTCAGTGGACATATTGAAAGCCTGCATGCCTTCATTTCTGACAAGTACCGCTGCATATGGCATACTCGTGTAAATAGCCGTATATAAGAGGAATGACAGCATTCGAATGGAGCTGTTCATGCTCTCGCCGGATACCGCCTTGCTTACAGTACCGCCGGTCTTTTTTGCTCCTACCTTGAGCACCTTATTCAGTACCACGGGAATGGCAAATGTAAGCTCGTATGAGATCATCAGACTCACCGCAAAGATAGCTCCAAATGAAAGCAAAAGCAAGCGAAGCTTTGAAGCCAGATACCCGGGATCCATGGAAGCCACCACACCGGACTCTGCGATCTCAACTGCTCCCACTGCCTCATTTTCATGAGCGACTTCTATGTAGTAGTCCTTCATCTCAGTGATCTTTGAGAAGGGAAGTCCCTTTGATACCAGCTCATCTACGCTGTCCTGAACGTAAGCCTGTGTCATGGTGACACTGTTTTCCACAAGAGTGCCAAATGCCTGTCTGTAATTAAAGAACATGCACAGCATATAGACAAAAAGTCCGGACATTACTATAGCGATGGGCAGGTACTTGTTGACAGATGCCCTCCTGAATATC
The DNA here is from genome assembly GCA_946611525.1 of uncultured Lachnospiraceae bacterium. Taxonomy (GTDB): domain Bacteria; phylum Bacillota; class Clostridia; order Lachnospirales; family Lachnospiraceae; genus JAILEN01. Next base: position 6,550 of record CAMODS010000032.1, read on the forward strand.
AGGAGCAAAAGTAACAATACCACTATCAATACGATCAAAAGTGGCGTAAGCTCTGTCACCTTATCGACGCTTTCCGTATAGAGTCTGTCCCTTTCATACATGACAAAGAGGTAACCTATCGTAATATCACGCCTGTCATGTATGGCAAACACCTGCACGGACATGCCTGATACAACATAGCCTTCCTGTTCTATCGAGGGCATATCCTCTTTATCATAATAGTCTAAAGCCTCGATGACCATCTTGCGATTTTGTGTCTCATCAGAAAGTAGAGATGTAGAAATTATCTCTCCATCCTTTCCCAATAACACAAGTCCTATGGTATCCTCGTAAATGCCGGCCACCTCGCCCAACTCATCCTCGATACCATAGTAGTTGGTAAGCTCTTTACCGTAACGGATGGACGTCTCTATCCCATTTACCACATCAAGAGTCTCGGTCTTTATATATCCTTCCTTCAAGTCTATCGCAGTATTTCGATACTCCATCCGGGAGATCCACAGTGCAAAGAACAGCGAAAACATCAGGATGAAGATGTAGATATATACACTGACCTTGTTTTTATTTTTGCTGATAATCTCTTCTGTCAAAACTGCCTCCTATATAAAAAACCACACATCAATAAAACTTCTCTGACATACGAATGATCTCATCCGGAATATCCATGTTCATCTTTTCGGCATTTTCAAGATTGATGGAAACATAGGGCGAAGGCACGAACTTCTCATATATCTCACCCGGCTTTTCTCCACCGAATATCCTGATCATGGCATCTACGGCAAAAGGTGCCTGGGATACGGCATCACTGGCAGACATCAGCATGACGCCACCGTCATCGTGGGATACTAAAAACTCACCGTTTTGAACGAAGACCGGAATATTGTTCTCGTAAAAGACCGAAAGCATATCAGGCATGCGCTTTACATCCTTGATCATATCGGTATTTAGAACAAAGGCATCTATGCCGCGGTTCTCCACAAGATCCTCATAACTCTTCTTTAGTTTTTTATAGTAGGCCTCCTCCTGATCGGGGGATTCGAGAGTAGCTATCATAGTCTCGGAAATCCTCACTCCAAGGGACTGGGCAGCCTCACGGTACGTATTGATAGCCGCAACCGATCCGCTGTAGTAAACCATACCGACATTGGTAAACTTATATGCATCATGATAGAATGAAAGCTGGTTCTTGTAGATCTCGGAGCTGGTATGACACCATACATTGTCCTGGCCAGAATACTCCTGAGTCTCCGAAAGGTCAGAAGACACGGGATCCACACAGAAATATACCATGATGGGAACCTCAGTGATACCTAAGGTCTTTATGGTAAGGATGCCGGGCGAAGTACCCAGCGCAAGTATCAGATCGATGTCCCCATTTTTCACACCGTCCAAGATACCTTTTTTAACGTCCTTTTCATCTTCTAAAGCAATGTAGTAATTCTGCTGTCTGGAAAAAGAAATGTAATCTCCGGTTCCCTTGTCTGCCAGATAATTGATAAGCTCCTTGGCATCAAGGTCAGCCGCGTCAAAGGGAACCTCCGAAAAGTCAGAGATGCCGGGAATCTCCATCCAGCCCCTGTCATAAAGCTGCTTTAAGACATAATAAAGCATCTCTCCGGAAGCGGGATAGGGATCGATATCCACATAGCAGATCTGATATGGGCTGCCATCCTCCTTGGTATGAGGCTCAGTCTCTATGACCTCCTGATTAAAATACTCATCTGCCTTTTTTGCAGCCTCGCTGTTTATCGTAGTCCCGGAAAAGATGATCGTAATTACCGGAAGGATAAACAGTAAGATCAAAAAAATAGTAAATACTTTCTTCATTGGTCCTCCTTATCAAGCGAAACAACTTCTAACATTATAGCATGTGATGCGCATTTATGTCAGCAATCTTTGGGATCCTGCGACGAACTTTTAGTACATATCTCTTGCCACTGCCCTCTAAGAACACACAGCTGCCGTGGAAAGCAATGGACAGATTGTGTCCGCCGGGCTCCTCGTAAAGCAGCTTGTCTACATACACCATCTCCTGTCCATGGTAGAAAAATGCTCCGTGGTTCATGATCCTGGCCCTGATTTTTCTAAGCATATCCTCTTTGAAGCCGGGCTTTGCGATCTGATCGGGATGTATCTCGTAATCCTCGTAGGTGAGAATCTGTCTGTACTCTCCACCCATGATATTTTCCTTGCAGGGTACTCCCTCCATGATATGGGCATACAGTGAATCCAAAAGCTTTGGCACCTGATCCTCCAAAAGATCCAGAACCTGAAGAGCATCATAATCAGCGGGTATCGGCACTCTCACAAAATCCACCAGTTCTCCCTCATCGATGCCGGGAGTAACCGTATGGCATACTATCTCGCTTTCCTTTTCTCCCAAAAGCACCGTCCACTGATGAGGCTGATGACCGCGATTGTAATGGAGATCTCCGGGATGTATATTAAAAACCTTCTTTTTGGCGATCACATAATCCCGAAGTATGATGGGACATGCATTCATGAGAAATATATCTGTCTCATCACACTTGTCAAATACACGTGAAAGCTCATCGTTGTTCTTAACGTAGTAAAAAGGTATATCCGGATATTTTTTTCTGGCTTCATAAACATCTTCATTGAGTCTGCTTAAAGGCGCCAAAAAATACCTGACATCAAATCCCTCATGTTCCATGAGGGCATCCAAAGCACGAGTGCCGTAACCCAAAAACCCGATCTTGATCTTCTCCATAGCCAAAGCCCCCTTCCGTATCAGACCACTCTTGGAATATCAAAATGCTTGTATGCAAAAGATGTAGCCACTCTCCCCTTTGGCGTACGGTTTATAAATCCGTTTTTAACCAGATACGGCTCATAGACGTCTTCTATGGTACCGCTGTCTTCTCCGATGGAGGCTGCCAGGGTATCCAGGCCCACCGGTCCTCCTCCAAACTTTTCTATAATGGTAAGCAGGATCTCCTTGTCATAACGGTCCAGCCCAAGGGTGTCCACCTCCAAAAGATCCAGAGTCTCACGGGCCACCTGCTCTGTAATATCTCCCTCGTATCTCACCTCGGCAAAGTCTCTAACCCTTTTAAGCCATCGATTGGCAAGTCTCGGTGTGCCACGGGATCTTCTTGCCAGCTCAAAGGCCCCCTTTTCGTCGATCTTTACCATAAGCTTTTTAGCTGACTTTTGGATGATCACAGAAAGCTCCTCGGGTGTATAAAAGTCCAGATGGAAGATCACCCCGAACCTGTCCCTAAGAGGTGCGGATAACAATCCCGCTCTCGTAGTTGCTCCCACCAATGTAAACTGGGGCAAAGACAGCCTGATGCTGTGTGCCGTGGGGCCCTTGCCGAGGATAACATCTATGGCATAATCCTCCATGGCTGTATAAAGCACTTCCTCCACCTGCCGGTTCAGCCGGTGTATCTCATCGATGAAAAGTACATCTCCCTCCTGAAGGGAATTTAAGATAGCTGCCATGTCTCCGGGCTTTTCGATGGCAGGACCGGTGGTGATGCGGATGTTTACACCCATCTCTGCGGCTATGATGCCCGCTAAGGTAGTCTTGCCGAGTCCGGGAGGCCCATATAAAAGTACGTGATCCAAGGCCTCACCTCGGCTGGATGCTGCCTCCATATACACCTGAAGAGATTCCTTTATCTGCTCCTGTCCTATGTAATCTCGGAGTCTTTTGGGGCGGAGGGTATTTTCTGCTTCCTTCTCCTCCTTGGAGACTTCTGTTGTTATTACTCTACGTTCC
>CAMODS010000033.1 GCA_946611525.1 uncultured Lachnospiraceae bacterium
TTACACAAGGCTTGTAAAGAATGCGATAAAACGTGGAATGCCGGTGATCTTGTTTAATGCAGGTCTGCTCATAAAAAACAGCCTGTTAAACTACTCTTTGATACAGTGCTCGGGAGATGAGGGTATAGCGGTGGTAAATGTCCTCGGATCGGTATGCGGTATGACAGGAGCATTCTTGGGAGGCTTTTCAAATGCACATGCCACACTTTCAAGCCTGTACTACGGTGAGGAGGATCGTGAGGGCTTTTTGGATCTGTTCAGATATGCACGCCGCTATGGACTGATATGTACTGTTTCAATGATGGCGTGCGCAATGGTGTTTGCAGGTCCATTGGCCGGTGTTTTCTTTACGCCGGATACTTCCATATGGGAGTTGGGAAAAAAGATGTTTATTCTGGGCTTTTTGTATTTGCCCATTAACATGTTTTACAATCTTGTCATAAACTGCTACAAGGTCCAAAACAGGATGCTTTTGACCAACATCCTGTCTTTTGTGGAGACCGGAGCCATCGGTATACTGGCACTTTTTACCACCCCTTTAATGGGTGCTGACGCGGCATGGCTGGCCAACACCTGGAGCGACATCCTTTGTGTGATAATAATCTATATTGCTGTATTTGTTTACAAGAAAAAAATAAGCTTTGCGCTTCCCGACTTGATGAAGCTTTCCGATGATTTCGGAGCATCACCTGAGCAGGTTTTTGAAAAGGGTATTATGGATAAAGCTGATGTGACCTCTGCATCTGAAGCTGTGGTGGAGCTTTGCAAAAGATGTAAAGCCGGAAGTAAAAAAGCCTTTTTGTCGGGACTTTGCGTAGAAGAGATGACCAGAAACATAATTGAACACGGTGGCTTTAATGACAAAAACAAAAACATCAGTGTACGTGTGGTCTGCAAAAAAGAGGTGACCATAAGGATACAGGATGACTGTGAAAGATTTGATCCCTGCGAGAGAATGAACCTTTACACTCCTAAAAATCCTGAGGAGAATATCGGACTGAGAATGGTGGGAAATATCGCCGCGAGTATGGACTACTACAACAACGCAGGGATAAATACCCTGATCATAAAGCTTTGACTGTTTCCAAAAAGGCATCCATTGATATGGGCTTTGAGTAAAAGTAACCCTGCAGATAGTCACAGCCTATCCGCTCCATGGCAACGACCATTTCTTCGTTTTCTATACCCTCGGCGGTTATCCCAAACCCCATCTGCTTGAAGGCAGAGACCATGGTGGGAAGGATGTTGTCGGGGTTTTTGCTGTAATCCCAAACCAGTTCCCTGTCAATTTTTATATTTACAAAAGGACATTTTTTTAGGCGGAGGAGATTGGAGTATCCGGTGCCATAGTCATCCAGCACCAGCTGGAACCCGTTATCCGTCAGGGTGCTCATCTGCTTTTGCATAAAGGCATCGTCCTCCACCGCCTGCTCGGTGATCTCAAGGTGAAGCTGTGCAGGTGGCACGCCGTATCTGGCAGCTATATCCGAGAATCGGTCGGACAGGTCGACGCGGATAAACTGAAGAGGAGAAAGATTCACGTTTATCCATTTGATGCCTATGGACATAAGGTCGTTTTCGCTTATAAAACGACAGGTCTTTTCAAATACCTGCTCGCCAAGCTGGTTGATAAGTCCGCTGCTTTCCGCCATGGGAATGAAAAGGTCCGGAGGGATCATATTGCCATCCTTGTCAAAGATGCGTGCCAAAGCTTCCGCGCCGATGATACGCTTTGTTTTAATATCAACAAGAGGCTGGAGATATACGGTTACATTGTCATTTTCTATGGCTGACTCAAAGCATTCCTTTATGTGAAGTCCGGCTTCAGCTTTATTTATGTCTTCGCTTCTTATCTCTACAGGGATGTTGTCTGCGGTCCTGTCTGCTTTGCTTAAGGAAATGGACAAGGCCTCGAGTATTGTATCCGTGGAAGGAACCATATCACGGGGGATATAGAAGGAGTAGTTTGCATCCAGATAAAGCTCTGAACCGTCTAAAACCCAGGGCTCTTTAAATCTTTTGTCAATAATGTCGCGTATAGCTTCCGGTGATATGGGTTCCCTAAAGATGATCACAAATCTGCCGCGTAAGAAATAAAACACATATGCCTTTGGAAAACAGTGACGCAAAAACAGGCTTATAAGATATAGTCCGTTGTCCATTGGAACGGGGCCGTAGATCTCGCGCATCTCATTGTAGGTATGTACCACAAGGCTGAAATAAGTGAGGCTGCGGTCTTTGCCGTGTTCATCCAGATAACGGCGAAGCGCGGTGTCATTGAAAGCGGTACTCTTAAGATCTAAAAAGAACTCCGGGTTTTCAAAACCCAGATAAGCAACCAGGATGGCCATGAGGCAGAAGGTATCCATTAAAAGAAGGTTGGGAAGAAGCCTTCTGATGACGATCCCGCAAAGCAACACAAGATTAAACAGGATCATGGTATACCTGTCTCTTTTGTTTTCCAGCACATCTTTTTTGTAGAGGAAGGAAATAAATGATGCCGCGATATAAAAAAGGGAGACGTAATAAAGCAGACTATAAAGAGGTCCCGAGTGGTACCCGTCGGAATCTATGTAGTAGATCCAGCCGAAAATCGGTGAAAGCATGGAAATGACAAGCGAGAAATAAAAAGGGACTCTGCTTATGAAAGCAAGGATACGGTTATCCTTTGGGCTGTATCCCAAAACACTTACCGTGAAGATGAAAAACAGATAGGAACGGAAGAAAAAACCCGCAAAAAACAAGGCATTGAAAATGCTCGTAAGAGAAAGCGGAAGCGACTGATAATGGTTGTCTGCCAGACTCGATATGATGTCAAAAACAATGACAAAGGCCTCTGCCTCAGTAATATGAATAAAAACCCTGTTTCTCCTGATATCAAGATGGGGAAGCATGTAGTAATAGATCAGGATAATGGTGAGTATAAGCAGCGTAGGAAATACAAAACTAAAATTCCACATATAACTCTCCTATCCGTGTTAAGTTTCTTACTGAGATTATAAAGTATGGGGAGTATTATTACAACAAGTTTGGGGTTTTTGGTGCATAAACAGGTATAACCGGTATCTTTTCCGTAAATAAAAAAAGTGTTAAAATGATGTCGTTGAAGCAACGGGGTCACAGGACCTTTAAGACAAAAGGCTTGGGGGTGTAAATGGAAAAAACAGTAAGCAGGATATTGCTGATGCTAATAGGGGCTTTTATGGTAGTCCTGGGCATCGGCACTTTTATAAAACCCGACAGTATAGTTTTGGCGGGAGGCTTTGGCATACTCCTTTATGGCTTTGGTGCCATCCTGCACTGGATAGACAGGCGTAGGATAGGACTTGCAAAAAGGATCTCCCTGACTTCGGCCATTGTTACGATTGCCGTGGGGGTAGTGATACTTGTGGGAGGCCAGATGGGCTTCATAGCGGTAAGCATCCTGGTACTGATACTTGCACTGTGGCTTATGGTGGCAGGTATCCTGGAGATCATAGGCGCTGTTATCTACAGAAAGGCCATGACTACCGCAGATCTGGGGGTACAGGCTCCGGGCTCCATAGCTTCCATGATACTCGGGGCGGTGCTTATCGGTGTCGGTTTCTTTTCTATCTTAAAGCCGCTGTTTGCGGCGGTTACGGTGGGGATACTGATCTCTTTGATCCTGATCGTAACAGGTGTCAGGATGGTGGTATCCGGGATTTACTCCGGAGCGTTGCTTCGTAGGGAGAAAAAGCTATGAAACGTGCAGTGGTTTTAAGCGGAGGCGGTACAAAAGGTGCCTACGAGCTGGGAGTTTGGCGGGCGCTTAGAGAGCTGTCCGTGGATTTTCAGATAGTCACGGGTACTTCCATCGGTTCCATAAACGGCGCCATGATGGCTGCAGGGGATTTTGAAAAATGTGAGTCCATGTGGCATGAGATGACCATGGGAGATCTTATGAGTGAGACCCATACTGCGGCCAGGACCTTAAAGCAGTTTTTTACCGGTGATATCTATGCTACGGATGTATTTGGCACTACCATAGTTTCCGGTGGTGTCGACAACTCACCGTTTTATGACTTTATAGAAAAAAATGTGGATGAGGAAAGGATCCGTAAAAGTGACTGCGATTACGGACTGGTGACAGTGAGGATCCGCGACAGAAAACCTTTTTGCCTTCCGAAAAGTGAGATTCCCAAGGGACTTTTAAATGATTATGTGATCGCATCCTCTTCGGTGTATCCGATCTTTCCCATGCATCTGATAGGAGAGGATTATTATATCGACGGTATGTATCATGATAATCTTCCCATCGACCTGGCTGCGTCCATGGGTGCCGGTGAGTTTGTGGTGGTGGACCTGCATCCGGAGCCACAGCATCCACACTATGCCGGCAGACCTTATGTGACATACATCACGCCAAGTGAGGACCTGGGTGGCATACTGGAATTTGACAGAAAGAGACTGGAAAAGAATATCGAGATGGGCTACCGCGACGCCATGCGTGCCTTTGGCAGATACAAGGGCTACAGCTACTGCTTTTATCCGTCGGGCATTGATGGCTTTGGACCTTCCATCGAGACCTTTAATGAATACTGCGCCCGGGGTGAGGCAGCCATAAATATGAATACAAAAAGCCGCATTAAGCGTGCGGGTGAGACCCGGAGGATGTTTTCGCTTTTTGAAAAATACGCCAGAGGACGTACTGTTGGCCGTGAAGGTTATTTTTTGAGGGGCGCTGAGATAGCCGCTGAGATCTGTGGCCTGTCCCGTGAAAAGGTATGGGATTTTGGAGAAATGGTGGATGAGATAGTCCGCGCCGTGGGAAGCAGGGATGCATATCCGGATGCAGATTTTTTTGTCCGTTCCGATACCCATCTTAGAAGGGCAACATTGGAACTCAAGAAAAACCATGACAGCAAATATCTCATGGGCTGTCTGTACCATGCGGCATGGCCGGCGGATATCGATTATGCCCACATGCTTGAGATACTCAGTATCATGCCGTCGGAGCTGGCGGGATCGCTGTTTTTGCTTTCCGTGGATGAAAAACGGCCCGGGGCCGCTTTATAAGGAGGTATCATTTTGAAAATACTAAAAGGTATAGAGGCTGCAAGGGCCATAAATGAAGACATAAAGGAGAACCTGAAAAAGGCGGACAGGATACCGAAGCTTGCCGTCATACGTGTGGGGGAGCGGGAGGACGATATCTCCTATGAGAGGGGCATTCTAAAAAAAATGGAGACCCTTGGTATAGAAACCGAGGTGCACACCTTTTGGGAGGATATATCAAATGATGATTTCGTCATGGAGTTTGAAAAAATAAACTCCGACTCCGGAGTGGATGGTATACTTTGCTTCATGCCTCTTCCGCCGCAGATCGATGCTAATAAAATATCTCAGCTTATTGATCCTGCCAAGGATATGGACGGGATATCTCCCATCAATCAGGCGAAAATATATGCAGGGGATAAGAGTGGCTTTGCGCCCTGCACTGCCGAGGCAGTGATGGCTATTTTGGATTATTACGATATAGATGTAACAGGTAAAAACGTAGCGGTGGTGGGCAGGAGCCTGGTGATCGGCCGCCCTGTCGCCATGATGCTGATGCAAAAGAATGCAACCGTAACCATCTGCCATACGAAAACACGGGATGTAAAGGCGGAATGCCAAAAGGCGGATATCATAGTTGCGGCAGCAGGTGTGCCAAAGATGATCACAAAAGATTATGTGCCGGAGGGCGCCACTGTCATTGATGTGGGTATCCATGTGGCATCTGATGGCAGTATGTGCGGTGATGTGGATTATGAGGCAGTTGCAGATCATTGCGAAGCTATTACACCGGTTCCCGGGGGAGTGGGTTCCGTCACTACATCGGTTTTGGCAGGACATGTCATGAGAGCATTTAACATGGGATGATAATATTTTGTTGTTAATACAGAACTAAAAGTGGTAGAATAAAACTTGTATCCTTTTTGGGATACCGGGACAGTTGTTGATCAGACTTAATAGGGGGTGCAAATGGCAAAGTTATTTCACAATCTAAAAATCGGGGTAAAGATCGTGCTGGTGGTATCACTGGTACTGATAGTCGGACTTGGGACAGTTATGGCTGTTACCATTTCAAACGTCAGGTCCACCACAGGGACGGATAATAAAAACCGTCTGGGTGAACTTTGTAATTCCAGAGCAAGCTATGTAAATCTATATGTGAATCAGTTCCGTGATTACTATTACGGTCTGGCTACCATGCCGGTGATAGTGGATGCATTGTCAAACCCTAACGATGCTGCAAAGGTAGACATGGCTCAGACAGCCATAGAAAAGTATGTTGCATCAAGGAGTGACATGGAGGGTATCTTTGTCATGACTCCGGAGACATACATCGTCTGCCATACCAACAGGGGAGGTATCGGAACATCCATATCTGATGATCCCGCCATCTGGCAGAACCGCAGAGACGGTGTGGAAGCTGCTACAAACCACGTGTGGTTCAGAGGTGCAGTTCCCAGTACCGTTACCGGTGATATAGTTGGTAATATTTATGCCGGAGTCTATGATGACAATGGCAACTTCCTGGGCTTTGTAGGTGGCGGATGTTATCTGAAACCCCTGACAGAGTCTATATACGCAATGGATCTGAATGGTTATGAGGAGGCTGACTGCTACCTCATCAGTGCCACCAGCCAGACATATGTCATGTCCCCCACTGAAGAGGAGATCGGCGCAGAGATCACTCCCGACGATATCGAGATCGTGGAGGCTGCAGAGAGGGATACAAAGGGTGTGATGAGCTACAAGGATGAAATCACCGGGGCTATGTCCATGCTGGCTTACGAATACATGCCGGATCTTGATATGATCATGTACATCTGTGATACGGAAAGTGAGATATATGCCAACGCCACCAGACTTTCTTTTATCATAACGATTTTGTGTATCGGAGTTTTGGTATTGAGCCTTTTGGTGGTCATCATCACCACCGGTATCATTTCAAGGGAGCTCCGGGAGATCACCGGAGTTATCGGACGAGTTGGTACACTTGACCTTACTGACACAAGTGCCCTTGACAAATATGCAGGCAGGAAGGATGAGATCGGAAAGATCGCATCAGCTACAGAGAGCCTGACGGCTGCCGTTAAAAATGCAGTTATCAATCTGATGCAAAAGGCAGGAGTGCTTTCGGAATCATCAGACATGATGCGGACCAATACAAACAAAACTGCAAACTCCATGGGCCATATCAATGGTGCTGCATCAGAACTTGCTAATACGGCTACATCCACTGCAGAAAATATCACCGATATCTCCATGCAGATGCAGGATGTTGAAAGCGTCATGGACCAGAGCATCCAGAATACTGCAGCTCTTTCCGAAGCCAGCACCCAGATCAGATCCACTGTGGATGTGGGTATAGAAAATGTAGAGAGACTAAAGGACATTTCCGCACAGTCCATGGATGCGTTCAACAAGATTTTCGAGGGCATCGACAATATTTCTATCAGTTCCGCAAAGATCAGTGAAGCCAGCGACATGATCAAGTCCATCGCCAGCCAGACCAACCTCCTTTCGCTCAATGCCTCCATCGAGGCAGCCCGTGCAGGTGAGGCAGGAAAGGGCTTTGCAGTTGTGGCAGACGAGATCAGAAACCTGTCCGAGCAGTCGGCTTCAAGTGTTGAGACCATAAACCAGATGCTTGAAGAGCTTCAGGTCAACACTCAGAACGCCGTCAATCAGAGTGAGCTGGTTAAGGACTATGTAAATCGTCAGCAGACATCCGTAGGAGAGACTGCTGAGAGCTTTGCCGGCATAGCCGATCAGATCGGTAGTGTCAATGACGCCATCGACGGACTGGATGAGGCAAACGGCAGACTGGCAGAAGGAGTAAAGTCTATATCCGATTCTGTAAGCAATCTGTCAGCCATATCCGAAGAAAATGCCGCTACGGCACAGGAGCTCAATGCCACTACCGAAAGTGTCAATACCAATGTTGAGGATCTGGATCATCAGGGCAAGGGCGTTGCCACTGCAGCTGAGGAGCTTCAGCAGATCGTAGGTGTATTCAAGACCGATGATACGGCTTTTGTTGATACAGAAGAGGCCTGACCTATGTCGATGTATGAGAAAAAGATAAATCTGTTTTTAGAGGGACTGGCTTCCGATGCTCCGGTTCCCGGAGGCGGTGGTGCCTGCGGACTTGTGGGGGCTACGGCGGCAGCTTTGGGTAGCATGGTCCTATCCCTTACCACAGGTAAGAAAAAATATGAGTCCGTACAGCCTGAGATAGATGAACTGATACAAAAGATGGCAAAGCAGCGTATCCGTCTTTTAAGTGCCATAGACCGGGATGCAGAGGCATTCAGACCTCTTTCCGAGGCCTACGGTATGCCCCGGGAGACTCCGGAGGAGATAGAGCGCAGAGATGCAGTTATGGCCAGGGCTTTAAAGGACGCAGCCACAGCACCCCTTGATATGATGGAGCTGCTTTTGGAAACAGCATCGCTTTTATCCCGAATATCAGAGATCGGGAGTATGCTGGCTATCTCAGATGCGGGAGTGGGATTATCCTTTTGCAGATCCGCACTGTACGGAGCATCACTAAATGTCTACATCAACACAAAGCTGATGAAGGACAGACAACTGGCCGACCAGATGAATGGCAGAGTCGAAGAGATATTAAAAAAAGCAGATGCCATAATAGTACCTGCTTTCAATGCCATATCGGTTAATCTAAAAGGAGAGTGATCTCCTCATATAGGAACAGTATAGCTTTCCTCCGGTGCCCAGTCCAGGACTGCAGTGCCGGAGGTTTCGTTTGTTATAAGGCTGTCTATGCTGTCCTTCATATCTGAGGGGACCATACAGATAAACTTTACGGCTTCCTCATATATAGTGTCGCGTAAAAACAGCTTTTGCTCCGCTATGATGTGCTGGATACGTCCCACGTTGGTATAGTCAGTGGAGACAGTAAGCACAAGCCCGGTGCGACGTTCAATTAGCTCACAGGCATCTATGCAGGCAGCGGTGGCATCGGAATATGCCCTTACCAGGCCGCCGGTACCTAAAAGTACTCCGCCGAAATATCTGGTAACTACGATCACCGCATCTTTTAATCCGCGGCCTGTCATCACATCCAGCATGGGACGGCCGGCGGTGCCGGAAGGCTCGCCGTCATCGGAGGAGCGGGATGTATCTCCCACAATATAAGCCCAGCAGTTGTGCCGGGCGTCATAGTGTTCCTTTTTTTTGGCTGCCACAAAGGCCATGGCCTCTTCCTCGGAGGTGACATGGGCGCAGCTTCCTATGAATCTGGACTTTTTCTCTGTGATCTCCCCGATCCCGGGAGTTAATATCTCATAATTTGCCATGGCTTTATTATAAATTAAATTTGTGATATAATACAACAGTTTATATGGATTTTTAACAGGAGCATTTTATGAACTACGGAAAGAACAGTATCAAAAAACAAAAGAAGCAGCTTTCCAACAAAAAGACAAGGGCCCAGAAGAAATTCATCCTGTCATTTGTTAGAGCCATAATAGTATGTATATTGATAGTGATCGCCATAGGTATAGGTGGTTTTTCGGTTTATGCCACCAGACTTATCAATGAGACTCCGGATATATCAACCATAGATATATCACCCAATGGCTTTTCCACCACCATTTTGGACAAGGACGGTGCTGAGATCGAAAACTTAGCTTCAGCCGGTGCCAACAGAGAGTATGTGACTTTAGATGAGATACCCGAGGATCTGCAGCATGCTTTTGTGGCAATAGAGGACTCACGTTTTTACGAGCACAATGGTATCGATACACGTGGTATCATAAGGGCGGCATTTATCGGAGCAGGGGAGATGCTCCACGGCAACAGGCCTTCACAGGGTGCCAGTACCATCACCCAGCAGCTCTTAAAAAACAACGTTTTTACTACATGGACCAGTGAGGATACTCTCGAGGACTCATTGAAGAGAAAGATACAGGAGCAGTACCTTGCGGTGCAGCTTGAGAAAACCGTATCCAAGGATGAGATCCTTGAAAACTACCTCAACACCATAAACCTGGGTCAGAATACCCTTGGAGTGCAGGCGGCTTCAGAGCGATACTTTAACAAGAGTGTCAGTGAGCTGAACCTCTCCGAGTCAGCAGTTATAGCAGGCATCACCCAGAACCCTTCCAGGTTCAATCCCATCACCAACCCTGAGGAAAACGAAAAACGCAGGAAAAAGGTTTTGGGAGATATGCTGGATCAGGGTTTTATCACGGAGAAGCAATATAAAAAGGCGATGAAGGATGATGTTTACAGCCGCATTCAGGTGGTAAAC
>CAMODS010000034.1 GCA_946611525.1 uncultured Lachnospiraceae bacterium
AACCTTCAAGCCTTACGACAACCAAAAGGAGTTTACCGGCATACTTAAGGCTTACAGTGAAGATACGGTTACCATAACCTTTGAAGACGGAGATTTCGATTTTGACCGCAAGGAGCTGTCGATGATCCGTCCAGCCATAGAATTTTAGAAGTATCATTGTTTTAAAAGCACCGGAGGTAAAAAATGGATACTAACGAACTTTTTAACGCCATCAAGTTACTTGAGTCTGAAAAGAACATCAAGAGGGAGAGCCTTTTTGAAGCCATAAAGGTTTCTCTTATCAATGCGTGCAAGACTTATTATGGAACGGCAGAGAACATCTCCGTAAATATCGATCCCGACAGCTGCGAGCTTCATGTTATTGCAGCCAAAAAGGTAGTCGAGGACGTGGAGGATGATGCTCTTGAGATGGATCTCGAGGAAGCTCGTGAGATCGATTCCCATTTTGAGATCGGCGACACCGTAAATGTAGAGATCGATCCCACCAATTTTGGCCGTATAGTTACCAGCTCCTCAAAGAACATGGTTATCCAAAAGATCCGCGAGGACGAAAGAAACGTGGTATATGATGAGTTCTCCGAGAAGGAGCATCAGATCGTAACCGGTACAGTACAACGCAATATCGGCAGAAATGTAAGTATCAACCTTGGCCGTGCAGATGCACTTTTAACAGAAAAGGAGCAGATCCGCGGCGAGCACTACAACCAGAACGACAGGATCAAGGTATATATCCTTGAGGTGAGAAATACACCCAAGGGCTTAAAGATCCGCGTATCCCGTACTCATCCGGAGTTTATCAAGAGACTCTTTGAGGAAGAGGTGACAGAGGTACGTGAGGGCATAGTTGAGATCAGAGCCATCGCCCGTGAGGCCGGCAACCGTACAAAGATTGCTGTTTGGTCCAACGATCCCGACGTAGATCCCGTAGGTGCATGCGTAGGAATGAACGGAAGCCGTGTAAATGCCGTGGTTTCCGAGCTTGGAAACGAAAAGATCGATATCATCAACTGGAACGAAAACCCCGCTATGATGATCGAGAATGCACTTTCTCCTGCAAAGGTTATTTCAGTTATAGCAGATTCCGACGAAAAGACCGCAAAGGTGGTTGTCCCCGATTACCAGCTTTCACTTGCCATCGGTAAGGAAGGTCAGAATGCACGTCTTGCCGCCCGTCTTACAGGCTTCAAGATCGACATCAAGAGTGAGACCCAGGCCAGAGAGTCCGGTGACTTCCTCGATTATGATGAAGACTATGATGAGTACTACGACGAGGACGAGTACTATGATGAGGAAGAGTACTACAACGAGGACGGAGAATACATAGGCGAGGACGACGGAGAAGCTGAAACAGAGGAATCTGAGACAGAGGAAGAAGCTTTAGAAAGTGAAGAAGAGTAACAGAACACCAAAACGCAGATGTGTAGGCTGCGGGAAGAGCTTTGATCAAAATGAGCTTTTACGTGTAAGAAAGGGCGCCGACGGATCGGTATCCGTGGCAAAAGACGGCAATATGACCGGACGGAGCGCCTATATCTGTAAGAATGAAAACTGCCTTGAGGCAGCACGTAAAAAAAGAGGCTTTGACAGATCATTTCGAGGTGCTGTTTCAAGCGAGATATACGACACTATCAGGGAGGAACTTTTATCCATATGAATCAGGACAAGGTGCTTTCGTCACTGTCACTTTGCAAAAAGGCCGGACTGCTGGCCTGTGGCGAGTTTCAGGTGGAGGAGGCAGTTAAGTCCGGCAAGGGACATCTTGTAATTCTTGCAGAGGATGCCGGGCCGCGTGTAAAAAAAGATGTGACGGACATGTGCAATTACTATGAGGTGGATGTCCGTGAATACGGAAGCCGGGATTCCCTGGGACGGGCCGCCGGCAAGGAGTACCTGAGTCAGGTATGTGTGACGGATGAAAAGTTTTCCGAGAGTATAACCCAAAAGATGGAGGTAAGTTATGGCAAAAATGAGAATTCATGAGTTGAGTAAGGAATTGGAGATATCCAGCAAGGATATAATTGCCATACTTTCAGATAATGGCATAGTAGGAAAAACCGCATCCAGCGGCTTAGAGGAGGATCAGGTGGCGCTGGTCCGTTCAAAGCTTTCTAAAGCTGCTCCCCAAAAGGAGGAAAAAAAGGCACCTGCCCCCGAAAAGGCAGAGAAAAAGCCTGAGGAAAAAAAGCCTGCTAAGGAAGCTACTGCAAAGGAGGCTCCTGCAAAGGAAGCTGCCGCAAAGCCCGATGCAAAGGCTGCTCCCAAAAAGAGACCTGCATCCCAGGCTCCTGCAGATGCTCCCAAGAAGAAAAAGAATATCACTGTGGTCGTAAACTCACAGTATTCCAAAAACGGAAGCGGTCAGGGCAGAGGAGGACATCAGGACAGACGTCCCAGACCCGGCGCTGAGAGGCGTCCCGCACCCGGTCAGAATGGATATAGAGGAGAGGGCCGTTCCATCATAAAGCCCAGACCTGAAAATGAGCGTACCAGAAGATCAGAGGCTACAAATGCTTATCCCGAGCAGCCTATCCTCCCCGCACCCGAAAACAAGCCTGCGGAGAAAAAGGCTTTAGAGAAAAAGCCTGTAGAAAAGCAACAGGTAGTTGAAAAGCAGCAGCCCGTTGAGAATAAGGCACCTCTTAAGGAAGCTGCCCCCGCACCCCGTCGTGAGGCTTCTGCACCCAAAAATGACCGTCCCGCAGACAAGGGCGGACATGACAACAAGGCTCGTCACCAGAAGCCTGTAAAGGGTAAGGATGGCCAGCAGCAGGGAGGCAACACAAACCAGCCCAACACCAATAAGGACAATGCCCGCAGACCAGACCGCAATAAAAAGGGCAAGGGCGCAAATAAGCAGGATCGTGATGCTCTCGGAAAGAAGCAGGAGAGCTTCATAAACCTTGAGAAAAACGGCGGTAAGAAAAAGAACAAGCCCAAGGACAAGGGACCTGTTCGTAACGAGGACGAGATCCTGACACTTATCCTTCCCGAGAGAATGACCATAAAAGAGCTTTCAGACAAGATGCTCGTACAGCCCTCAGCTGTAGTTAAAAAGCTTTTCATGAAGGGCCAGATGGTTACTGTAAACCAGTCCATCACCTATGAAGAGGCTGAGGAGATCGCGTTAGAATTTAACTGTGTATGTGAGCCCGAGGAAAAGGTTGACGTTATCGCAGAGCTCCTTAAGGAAGAGGAAGAGGATGAGAAGAACCTTGTTAAGCGTCCTCCCGTTGTCTGCGTAATGGGTCACGTTGACCATGGTAAGACTTCACTTTTGGATGCCATCAGGGATACCCGTGTGACCGACCGCGAGGCCGGCGGCATCACCCAGAAGATCGGTGCTTACGGCGTTTCCATCAATGGAGAAAAGATCACATTTTTGGATACTCCCGGACATGAGGCATTTACAGCCATGCGTATGCGTGGTGCAAATTCAACCGATATTGCCATTCTTGTGGTAGCGGCAGATGACGGTGTCATGCCCCAGACAGTGGAGGCTATAAACCATGCCAAGGCTGCAGGAATTGAGATCATAGTTGCCATAAACAAGATAGATAAGCCCGGCGCAAATATTGACCGCGTAAAGCAGGAGCTTTCCGAGTATGAGCTGATCCCCGCTGACTGGGGCGGCACCACAGAGTTTGTTCCCGTTTCCGCAAAGACAGGCCAGGGTATTGATGATCTTTTGGAGACCATCCTTTTGACCTCCGAGATCCTTGAGCTTAAGTCCAATCCCAAGCGTAATGCCAGAGGTCTTTGTATCGAGGCAGAGCTGGATAAGGGACGCGGCGTAGTTGCTACGGTACTCGTACAAAAGGGTACCCTTAAGGTAGGTGATCCCGTGGCTGCCGGAAGTTCCTACGGTAAGGTTCGTGCCATGATCGATGAGCACGGCAGAAATGTGAAAAAGGCCGGCCCTTCCACAGCAGTTGAGATCCTTGGTCTTTCTGAGGTTCCCAATGCAGGTGAGATCTTTGTGGCTATGGACAGTGAAAAAGAGGCCAGAAGCTTTGCCGAGACCTTTGTATCCGAGAACAAGAACAAGCTTATCGAGGAGACCAGAAGCCGCATGAGCCTTGACGATCTGTTCTCACAGATCCAGGCAGGCAACTTAAAGGAACTTGACCTTATCGTCAAAGCTGACGTTCAGGGCTCAGTTGAGGCAGTTAAGAACTCCCTTGAAAAGCTTTCCAACGAAGAAGTTGTGGTAAAGGTCATCCATGGTGGTGTAGGTGCCATCAACGAGAGTGATGTCATTTTGGCGTCAGCCTCCAATGCCATCATCATCGGCTTCAATGTCAGACCCGACCCTGCTGCAAAGCAGACTGCTGACCACGAGGGCGTGGACGTGAGACTTTACAACGTCATCTACAACGCCATCGAGGATGTGGAAAGCGCCATGAAGGGCATGCTTGAGCCTATTTACGAAGAAAAGATCACGGGTCATGCAGAGATCCGTCAGATATTTACAGCTTCAGGTGTTGGTAATATCGCAGGAAGCTACGTTACCGACGGAAATATCGTCCGCGACAGCAAGGTCCGCATCTCACGCGGTGAGGAGCAGATCTTTGAGGGCGCCCTTGCATCCTTAAAGCGCTTCAAGGATGACGTTAAGGAAGTTAAGTCCGGCTATGAATGTGGTCTCGTATTCGACGGCTTTGACGCCATTGCTGAGGGCGACATAGTAGAAGCATACATTATGGTAGAGGTACCTCGTTCATGAGAAAAAACAGTGTAAAGTCAACCCGGCTTAATTCCGAGGTTTACCGCGAGCTGTCCAACATACTCCACGGAGGATTGAAGGATCCCAGGATCCATCCCATGACAAGTGTGGTAAAGGTGGACGTGGCATCGGACCTAAAGACAGCCAAGGCGTATATCAGCGTTTTAGGCTCCGAGGAGGATGCAAAAAAGACCATGGAGGGTCTTAAAAGCTCGGCAGGTTTTATCAGGCATTCCCTGGCAAAGAACCTAAACCTTCGGAACACACCGGAGATAGAGTATATTTTAGATGATTCCATAGCCTATGGAGTCAGGATGACAAAGCTAATTGATGAGGTGGTAGGATCGGATGGAGCTGACACAGAAGCAGAAGAACCTTGATGAGATCATAAATAATGCGGGATCGGTGGCCATATCCGGTCATGTGCGTCCCGATGGCGACTGTGTGGGCTCATGCATGGCGATCTATAACTATATAGATACATATTATCCCAACGTGGATGTCCATGTGTATCTCGATCCCATCCCCGATATATACAAGTTCATGAAAAATACGAAAAAGATAGAACAGGTAGATAAAGAAAATCTGCCTGTTTTTGATCTTTTCATAATGTGTGACTGTCATGACACGGGAAGGCTGGGTGATCCTGCAAAGATATTTAAAAAAGCCAACCGGTCATTTTGCGTTGATCATCACCTGGGAGATGACAGGATAGCTGATGATAACTATATCTTTCCCCTTGCCTCATCGGCCTCAGAGCTGGTGGGTGAACTGATCCCCGAGGATCGGCTTACAAAGGAGATAGCAGAGTGCATCTACACCGGTATAGTTACCGATACGGGAGTATTTCAGTACCAGTCCACGGCCCCTTCAACCCATCGGATGGTTGCGACTCTTATGGAGACAGGGATCCCCTTTTCGCGGATAGTAGACGAAACCTTTTTCCAAAAGACCTATAACCAGCAGCGCATTTTCGGTTATTCACTATTAAAGGCAAAGCTTCATTTTGAAGGCAGGATCATATCCCTGTTTTTGACCAAGGCGGAACTGGATGAGTATCAGGTTTTGCCCAAGCATCTTGAGGGTATAGCTGCCCAGCTGCGTGAGACAAAGGGAGTGGATGTGGCTCTGTTTTTATACCAGACGGATGATGAAGGCGGCTTCAAGGCTTCCACCAGGGCATCTGCTTCCTGTGATATCAATCTGGCTGAGATCTGCTCCAGATACGGCGGTGGCGGCCATGCCAAGGCTGCGGGCTTTCAGATAAAGATGGATCCGGTCGAAGCAGTAAAAAAGGTTGTGGCCGTAATAGAAAAAGAACTTATAAAACTCGGGTAATTTATGCAGGGCATAATAATAGTAAATAAAGAACGTGGCTTTACTTCCTTTGATGTGGTGGCAAAGCTTCGGGGAATTTTAAAAACTAAAAAGATCGGACATACCGGAACCCTGGATCCTGAAGCTGTCGGGGTCCTTGTTGTTTGTGTGGGCAGGGCTACAAAGCTGGTGGATACTCTGATCTCCCACGACAAGGTCTATGAGGCAAAGCTTTTGCTGGGACAGACCACTGACACCTACGACATCTGGGGAGAGACGATATCCGAATCTCCCGTTGATGTGACAGAGGATGAAATAAGAGATGTCATGTCTTCCTTTGTGGGAGATATACTTCAGGCACCGCCTATGTATTCCGCCAAAAAGGTTGACGGGAAAAAGCTCTATGAGCTGGCAAGACAGGGCAAGACCGTGGAAAGAAAAAAGGTGAATGTCACTGTTTTTGGCATTGATATCACCGATATCAGCATCCCCAGTGTTTCTTTTACTGTAAACTGCTCCAAGGGTACATATATCAGATCCCTGTGTCACGACATTGGGGAGAAACTGGGTTGTGGCGGATGTATGTCGGCACTTAAACGTACAAAGACAGGCGACTTTGATATCTCCATGGCACATACTCTTGATGAGATAGAGGCTTTGGTGCATGCAAAAAAAACCTCTGAGGTGCTGATCCCGGTGGATGAGGTCTTAGGTTATAAAAAGATCCATGTAAGGTCAAATGCCGCATCACTTTTGGAAAACGGAGGTTTTCTTTTGGATGATGATGTAGAGGAAGCCAATGACTTTTTAGTTGAGGAGCCGCTTTTGGCCTACCATCCTGACGGCAGGTTTGCCGCCACCTATATCAGGAAAAGAAATGGCTATAAATTAGATAAGTATTTTTTGGAATAAAATGGACTATATAAAGGGTATAGAAAACTACAATAACGACAGTCCCGCCGCCGTAATGGTGGGAAAGTTCGACGGTATCCACAGAGGCCACGGGCTTTTGACCAAAAAGCTTACGGGCCATGCGAAAAAAAGAGGGCTTACCTCACTTGCCATAACCTTTGATATTTCGCCGAGGCTAAAGCTTAAAACCGATGATACGACCGATAAGAACATCATAACCGCCAACGAACGTGCCATGCTCTTTGAAAAAGAAGGGGTGGAGGCTGTATTGGAGCTTGAATTTACGGATGAGCTAATGTCCATGGAACCTGAAGAATTTATCAGGATGCTGATTGACAGATGCCACATGCACTACATCATCTGCGGCACAGACTTTACCTTTGGACACAAGGGATCGGGGAATGTAAAGCTCCTTTATTCACTTTCAAAAAAGCTGGGCTTTGAAGTGGAAGTGGTGGAAAAGATAAAGGATGACAAGCGTGACATCAGCTCAACCTATGTCAGGGAGGAGATCCTAAAGGGCAGGATAGAGCAGGCCAACTCCCTTTTGGGCTACAACTATTTCGTCTACGGCGAGGTAGTGCATGGCAGGCATATCGGCACCGGCATGAAGATCCCCACAATAAATATGATCCCCACCTCGGACAAGCTACTTCCTCCCAACGGAGTTTATGTAAGTCGTGTAAATATCGACGGTATGCTGCTTACCGGAGTTACCAATTTGGGCTATAAGCCCACGGTGGAAAAGGAAAAAAAGACACTTTCTTTAGAAACCCATATCATTGATTACTCCGGGGATCTCTATGGGGAAAATATCATGGTTGAGTTTTTACGCTTTATTAGGCCGGAACGCAAATTTGAAAGCTTGGATGACTTAGCAAAGCAGGTTCAAAATGATATAAAAGCTGCCCGAAGGATGAGCGAGGAGTAGTAATCAAAGATTTTGACGACACTCTCACCGAAGAGAATGATCTTTGATAAAATTCTGTAACATTTTTGTAACATTTTTATTGACAAAGGAAACTACGGTTGTTATAATCAGTTTTGGTTTCAGGAGTAATCTGTGTTTTTATGAGGTTTTTATGTACGATAAAGAACAGTTAATTTCAAGTATTTCCAAGATAAAAGATAGGCTTTCAAACAATAAATATCTTACCGACAAGAGAGTTCTTCAGGCACTGGCCCTTACCTGTACCTTTGGGATGGTGGCAGGTGTATGTGCTAACGGGGCAGAGGCTTCGGTTAATTTAAGCTCTAACCCCACAGCCGGTATTTCTTCTGTGTTAGCCAGCAATTCATCAGCCTACACGGCTTCAGCCACCGCAGGTATTTCCTCGGTTTTGGCTTGTAATGTAGATGTGGAAAGTCAGCTGTATTCATCTGATTCCGAGGTTACGTCCACTGCTTCAGCAGGTACATCTGCTGACTATGGCTATGAGAACCTTGGTATGGGCAAGTGCGAGGGCAACCTCAACGTGAGAAAAGAGCCGGATGAGTCAGGCAAGCTTTTAGGTAAGCTTCCCGAGCACGGCGCAGTTGAGATCATAGATGAGGTGGACGGATGGTACAAGATCGAGTCCGGAGAGCTCAAGGGATATGTCAAAGCTGAGTACATTGCCACCGGTGATGAGGCACTTGAGATAGCAGCAGAGGAGATCACCACCATGGCTACCGTGACAGGTGACGGACTTCGTATCCGTGAGTCTGCATCTACTGATTCCGATGTCATCATCAATCTCAATTCCGGTGAAAAGCTTCCCGTTATCGAGGTGCTTGACGGCTGGGTAAAGGTTGCTGTAGATACGGATGAGGGCTATGTAAGCGCAGATTATGTTGAGATCGCAGACGAGCTTCCTACAGCAAAGTCACTTGATGAGCTGGCGTACGGCACCGGCGTTTCCAACGTTAGGGTTGATCTTGTAAACAACGCTTTACAGTATGTGGGCAACCGCTACGTATGGGGCGGCACTTCACTTACCAACGGTGTGGACTGTTCAGGCTTTACCATGAGGATATACCAGCAATACGGTATCTACCTGCCACATTCATCCAGGGCGCAGGCAGGCTACGGCAGGACCATTTCTGCCAGCGAGGCGCAGCCGGGAGACCTTTTCTTCTACGGCAGCGGAGGCATAAGCCACGTGGCCATTTACATGGGAGGCGGGCAGATAGTCCATGCTTCATCGGCGCGGACGGGTATCAAGATATCCAATGCTTTTTACCGCACACCCATAAAGGTTGTCACACTTTTGAACTAATGATATTAACGGGCGGCATCATGCTTTGATGCCGCCTGTCTTTTTAATTCATTGGTTGAATTTATCCCTGTTAAAGACTATAATAATAAGCAGTACATTAATTTTAAGCGAGGTATTTTTGATGAAAAGATCAAGTTCCATATTCATGGGCTTAGTTTTAGGCGTAACACTTTTGCTTTCAGCCAAGTCTGTCGCTTTTGCCACCGCAGCTGATCATGTGGATTTCACAGTTGACGGAGTAGATTATGTAGTTTCCGAGAGATATACCGAGGAGCAGATGCCTGCCGGCTTTGAGAGGGAGACAGTTGAAATCGGTGGTCATACATATTCCGAGCCTGTAAAGGACGGCATCAGACTTTTATACCTGAAGCCTGCAGCTGATACATCCGGCAGCGGTGAGTTTTATCTCTATAACGAGTCCGCCGGATCAGTAGAAAAGTTTTACTTTTTAGGTGATGCATCTTATTATGTGATCCCCAAAGAGGGTGATGCTTCGCATTTTACACAGCTTACCGAGACCACTATCACAGTGGATGACAACACCATCCCTGTTTACCAGCTTGTAGACAGCAACAATGATTTTTACTATGTCTACGGCGTTGATTCCACCGGTGAGGAGGAGTGGTACAGCTACAGGGAGTCTACCGGACAGGTTGCCAAGGCTGATACCTATGCTTTGTTTTTGACTTCGCAGGCTGCCGAGGGCGGATCAGAAGAGGGCGAAGCTGAGGCGGAGGCCGAGGAAGAAAAGGAATCTGTATTTTCAAAGCTTTCCGGAGAGAATACCAGAAATATACTTGTAGTTGTGGTTATCGTTGTAGCCATAATCATTATCTTTTTCATCAATCTCCGCGTGTTCAGACACAGTGATGATGACGACGATATCTGGGCTGAGCCTGAGGAGGACGAGGATGAAAAGCCCGTTTCCAAAAAGGCTTCAGAAAAGGCAAGGGTGAAAAGACCGGTAGCTGAGCCTGAGGAGGATGAGGATGAAAAGCCTGCACCTGCAA
>CAMODS010000035.1 GCA_946611525.1 uncultured Lachnospiraceae bacterium
GGCGCATACACATGGTTTTACAGTACAGCAGATCATCGGCATGATCATAGCAGTCTTTGTGGTGGCAGGAGGTATAGTGGCATCATCTATGGCATATCGTGCCAGGACGGCCATCGAGGTGATCACCGAGGAGCCTGAGGTTGAACAGGTTTTGGTTACACATATGGGTGTCTATGTCAGAAATGACAGCGGTATTGATTCCGTAATGGATATCCCCGCCGAGGAATACGGCTTTTTATCCATCTTCAATGAGGACTGGAATGCCAAGGCCAAGGTCTACATTGAGGACGAGCTTTTAGGAAAGCATGCAGAGGTGGAGGAAGTCGAAGAGGAGGTTGAAGAACCAACACTTTTCGAGGAGCTTTTTGGAAAAAAGGAAGAGCCTGAGCCTGAGGAGCCTGAGCCTACCATCAGTATTTCCACAAAGGATCTGGACTCCATTTTTACAATGGCTGACGAGCTTTACGCCGGTACCACCAAGGTGCTGGTCATGGACGACTCCTATGTGGAGGTGCTTTCGGATGTGGGTACGGCAGATGAGGAGGCAGAGACTGAGAACCCTTATGCCAATTTTGCCGCAGACACCAAAAAGATCCTGGATATCCCTATATACGCCGAACCATCCGAGGTGGTGGAAAAGGATATCACGTCGGATCCTTTTATCATATACGTCAGTGGATCGGATACGCGTTCATCCACCCTTGCCACGTCGAGGAGTGACGTTAATATTTTAGCTATTGTTAATCCTGTGACACATCAGGTGCTGATGATCAACACCCCCAGGGACACATACGTTAAAAACCCTGCAGGCGGCAATGCCATGGATAAGCTGACACACTGCGGCATTTACGGCATAGAAAACTCCATGCAGGCTCTCGGACAGCTTTACGGCTGTGATGTGGATCATTATGTTCAGGTGAATTTCACCGGCTTTGAGACCATCATAGATTCGCTGGGAGGCATCACCGTGGACAATGACATGTCCTTCAAGTCCTGGAGATACGGCGGTACCTATTACTTCAATGAGGGCCCTATAGAGCTTAACGGAGCTTCGGCCCAGGCCTATGTCAGAGAGAGATTTTCCGTGGCAGGCGGAGACGAGACCAGAGGCCGTCACCAGATGATGGTGATCGAGGCCATCATAAAAAAGGTGTCGGAGGATCCGGCATCCGTACTTTCGAATTATTCATCGATTTTGGGAACGCTTGAAGGAATGATCGCCACAGACTTTTCGGCAGATGATATTTCTTCTCTGGCAAAGCTGGAGCTATCTGAGTTGGCAAAGTGGGATGTAAAGATCTACGCCATCTCGGGAGTGGGGGACTCAGCCCCCAACTACTCCATGTCCGGAGTCAATTCATACGTGATGCACCCGGACAGTGATGACCTTACTCATGCCAAAAAATTGATCTCAAAGATCATGATGGGTGAGACTCTTGAAGATGCTGATCTTTTAAAAGAGGAACAGACAGAAGAGCCTTCAGAACAAAATACAGAAGGCACGTATTGATCGGGAACATAACTGCAGTGGCGGGAAGCTTTTCAGCAAGGACCACCCACAGTGGAGTTTTGTAAAGGATCATGCTGTTGATGGGATTTAATATGAGGCTTACCACTACCGTGTAGACCAGACTGGTCATTATCACACGCGGTACGGTAAGCTTCTTTTTATAAAGCATAGCGCCAAAGATAATGCCGGATACCATGGTTGAAATGGTATAACCGGGGAAAAATGCGCCGGTGGGCTTTACGATATAGCCTGTGATATCAGCCAAGAGTCCCACCAGACCTCCGACAGCGGGCCCAAACAACATGCCTGAGGCGGCTATGGGAAGAAACTTAAAGCGGATCTGGATGAATTCATTGACCGGTACAGAAAAGAAACTGAGTACCGTGGCGATGGCAACCAACAGGGCTGCAGCCGTAAGAACTTTAACATCTTTTAATTGTGACATAATAAAACCTCCTTATGCAGCTAACTACATAGGGAGGCATACTGCGCTTCGATATGTAGCAGCGGGATGCGGTCCCATCATCGCAAGCAGCCGTCATACGCCATGCGTGGCGGCCGGTAGCTCTTCGTCAAAGTATCAACTCCCTGTATACTAAGCACTTAACGCGATGAAACCTACTCTGCGTATTCCAAGGAATGATTATATATAATAAGAGGATTTGTGTCAATGAAAATGAGAAAAACGATATTTCTGATCCTGTCAGTGATTTGGATGGGTGTGATCTTTTTTCAGTCTGCCAAGGTTGCCGATAGATCCGCAGCGGAAAGCGGAGGCCTTATCATCTTTGTGGGAGAGCATTTTGTGCCGGGCTTTGACAACTGGGATGAGATGAAAAAGCAGAAATTTGTGGAAAAGTATGATCATCCGGTGAGAAAAGCAGCGCATGTGACTGAGTATGCCATTTTGGCCATGCTTTTGATGGGTGTTTTTTATGAAAAGTCAGATAGTGGTAAAAATGCAGGTAAAATGCCCATGTCAGGTGTCTTGTCATGGATCATAGCCACTCTCTATGCTGCCACTGATGAGTTCCACCAGACCTTTGTGCCCGGACGCAGCGGAGAAATAAAGGATGTTTGCTTTGATTCCGGTGGTGCCTTGATCGGCATTTTTGTTGCGCTATTGCTTGCTATTGTGATAAAATATGTATTTATTAAAGCAGGTGGTTGCAGAAAGGAGGATCAGTAATGGCAGATATCACATCACAGGAATTCGAACGCTTAGAGGCCGATATTAGCCGTCCTAATCGTGGCATTGTTTCCACAAAGGACTTTACTGATCCTGCCGAGCTTTATAACAGACTGGTGGACAGTATTAAAAAGTATCATCCCAGTGAGGATCTGTCCATGATAGACAGGGCTTACCGCCTTGCAGATAAGGCCCACGACGGACAGGTGAGAAAGTCCGGTGAGCCCTATATCATCCATCCCCTTTGCGTATCGCTTATCCTGGCTGATCTGGAGATGGACAAGGAGACCATAGTGGCCGGGCTCTTGCACGATGTGGCAGAGGATACGGTCATGACCATAGAGGAGATAGGGGAGACCTTTTCGGATGAGGTCGCGCTTTTGGTGGACGGTGTCACAAAGCTGGGACAGCTCTCCTATGATGCAGATAAGGTGGAGATACAGGCTGAGAATCTGCGCAAGATGTTTTTGGCCATGGCCAAGGACATACGTGTTATCATCATAAAGCTGGCCGACCGCCTTCACAACATGCGTACTTTAAAGTACATGACTGAGGCCAAACAGAACGAAAAGGCCAGGGAGACCATGGAGATATATGCTCCACTGGCCCAGCGTCTGGGTATCAGCAAGGTCAAGATCGAGCTGGAAGATCTGGCTCTTAAGTATCTTAAGCCTGACGAGTACTATGATCTGGTGGAAAGAATTGCCACCAGAAAAAAGGATCGTGACGACTATGTTCAGTCACTGGTTGAGGAGGTGCGTTCCCACATCGACGAGGCCGGTATCAAGGCGGAGATCTACGGCAGATCCAAGCATTTCTTTTCCATATATAAAAAGATGGTCAATCAGAAAAAGACACTTGACCAGATATATGACCTCTTTGCCATTCGCATCATAGTCAATGATGTGAAGGACTGTTATGCGGCGCTTGGCGTTATCCATGAGATGTATACTCCCATTCCGGGGCGTTTCAAGGACTATATAGCCATGCCCAAGCCCAATATGTACCAGTCACTCCACACCACTCTTATAGGTCCTTCCGGCACGCCTTTCGAGATACAGATCCGTACCTACGAGATGCACCGCACCTCCGAGTATGGTATCGCCGCTCACTGGAAGTACAAGGAGAGCGGCAAGGATGCCAAAAATATAGAGGATGCCGAGGAGGAGAAGCTGTCATGGCTTCGACAGATACTTGAGTGGCAGCAGGACATGAGCGACAACCGCGAGTTTGTCAGCCTCTTAAAGAGCGATCTCAATCTGTTTTCAGATACCGTATTTTGCTTTACTCCCACGGGAGATGTTAAAAATCTGCCTACAGGCTCCACTCCCATAGACTTTGCCTACAGCATCCATTCGGCAGTCGGCAACAAGATGGTGGGAGCCAAGGTCAACGGGCTTTTGGTGCCCATCACCTACACTATACAAAACGGTGACCGCATAGAGATCATTACATCCCAAAACAGCCGTGGCCCCAGTCGGGACTGGCTGGGGATCGTAAAGTCCACCCAGGCCAGAAACAAGATCAACCAGTGGTTCAGGTCCGTCAGCAAAGAAGAAAACATTGCCCGGGGCCGGGAGCTTTTGATGGAGTCCGCCAAGTCCAAAAACCTGTCATTTGAGGCTATATGTAAGCCCAAGTATCAGGAAAAGATACTTCGCAGATACGGCTTCCATGACTGGGATTCCGTGCTTGCTGCCGTCGGTCAGGGAAGCTTAAAGGAGGGGCAGGTCATAAACCGCCTCTATGATGCGTATCTGGTGGTGCATCCGCTGGTTAGAACCGATGAGGATATTTTGGCGGAGCATGCCACAGCGGAGTATTCAAAGAAGAGCGACAATGCTCCCCACAGTAAAAATGGTATCATAGTCAGGGGACTTCACGACGTATCGGTGCGTTTTTCAAAGTGCTGTTCTCCTGTGCCTGGTGATGAGATAGTGGGCTTTGTTACCCGAGGCAGGGGAGTGTCCATCCACAGGACCGACTGTATCAACATCATGAACCTTGAGGAATCCGAGAAGGTGAGGCTCATAGATGCGGAGTGGCAGCCGGAGTACCTCAAGGAGCATGAAAACGATCTGTTCATTGCGGATATCAGGATCTTTGGGCACAACCGCACAGGACTGTTGGTTGATATTACAAAGATATTTACAGAGAAAAACATTGACATCTCCTCCATCCATTCCCAGGTTTCCAAGCAGGATGTAGCTACCATAGAAATATCCTTTGGAGTACGTGGCAAGGCGGAGCTGTCATCCCTCGTCGACCGTGTGCGGTCCATTGAGGGGATCATGGATATAGAGAGGACGACGGGATGAAGTACAGTATCGATCATTACATCGTAGGTCCGGTGGGGACCAATTGTTATATCCTGGCAAATGAAGACACCGGGGAGGCTGTGGTGGTGGATCCGGGGGCGGCAGCAGGTCCGCTTCACGATAAGATAGAAGAGGACGGCTACACCCCGACAGCCATACTTTTGACTCACGGTCATTTTGACCACGCGGGAGCGGTGTCAGAACTAAAGTCTCTTTTTCCGGGGACGGACATCCCTGTCTACACCTACAAAGGGGAACGTCAGACCTTAGAGGATCCCAGATACAACCTCTCCGGAGATATGGGAGGAATGTCAGAGCGCTACGAGGCTACCGATTATCTCGACGATGATGCGGAGTTTACGGTGGCAGGTTTTAGGATAAAGCTTTTGTTTACCCCGGGACATACCCCCGGAGGATGCTGTTTTTACTTAGAGGATCAAAAGATATGCTTTACGGGTGACACTCTGTTTTGTGGTTCCGTGGGCCGCACCGATTTTTATGGCGGTTCCATGTCACAACTGGTTAGGGGAATAAAAGAAAAGCTTATGACCTTGCCGGACGACACGGTCTGTTATCCGGGACACGACAGCCTCACCACCATAGGTGATGAACGTGTAAATAATCCCTTTTTATAATGCGGTATATCCACATATATGTTATACTTTTTTTAGTGATAATATGACCATTTAGGAGGGAACTGATGCGTCATTTGATGAGTCCTTTGGACTTTACCATAGATGAGCTTTATGATCTGATGAAGCTGGCGGATGATATACAAAAAAACCGCAGCAAATACGCCAAGGCATGTGAGGGAAGGACACTGGCTACCTGTTTTTACGAACCATCCACCAGGACCAGGCTTTCCTTTGAGGCTGCCATGTTGAACCTTGGTGGCAATGTTTTGGGCTTTGCCAGTGCGGACTCCAGCAGCGCGGCCAAGGGAGAGAGTGTATCCGATACCATTCGTGTCATCTCAGGTTATGCTGATATATGTGCCATCAGGCATCCCAAGGAGGGAGCTCCCTTGGTTGCCACATCCCATTCCGGTATTCCTGTTATAAATGCAGGAGACGGTGGACACCAGCATCCCACTCAGACCCTTACAGACCTTTATACCATAAGGTCTCTTCGTGGTGAGATAGGACAGCTGACCATCGGTATTTGCGGTGATCTGAAGTTCGGACGTACTGTTCACTCTCTTATCAATGCACTGGTCCGTTATCCTGACATCAGATTTGTACTCATATCACCTCCTGAGCTGGTGGTTCCCAGTTATATCAGGGACGATGTGCTAAAGGCCCGCGGCATACCCTTTACTGAGGTTAAAAGTCTTGAGGATGTCATGCCCGAGCTTGATATTCTTTATATGACCAGAGTCCAGCGTGAGCGTTTCTTCAATGAAGAGGACTACATCCGTATGAAGGACTTTTACATTTTGGACAAGGCTAAAATGGAGCTGGCCAAGGAAAACATGCTGGTTCTCCATCCCTTGCCCCGTGTAAATGAGATTTCCGTAGAGGTGGATGATGATCCCAGAGCGGCTTATTTTACACAGGCTCATAACGGGGTGTTTATCCGCATGGCGTTGATCCTTACACTGCTAAAGGAAGCAGGTAGTTTATAATGAGGGATAAGAAATGTTAAATATATCAGGTATCCGCGAGGGATACGTCCTCGATCATATAAAGGCAGGCATGAGTCTAAAGATTTATGACTACCTAAAGCTTGGAGATCTTGAGGACGGCACCACTGCGATCATAATGAATGCACGTTCCAACAAGATGGGAAAAAAGGATATCATAAAGGTGGAGTGTCCCGTGGACTCCATAGACCTGGATATCCTGGGTTATATTGACCACAACATCACCGTAAATATCATAAAGGATGATGAGATTGTGGAAAAGAGAGGGCTTTCGCTGCCTCATGAGATCAGAAATGTTATACGCTGCAAGAATCCGCGCTGTATCACCTCAGTGGAGCAGGGGCTGCCCCAGATCTTTTATCTGTCTGATGAAAAAAATGAGGTTTACCGTTGCCGCTACTGCGAAGAAAAGTATCGTGGAAAATGATTTCGGTATATGGTAAAATAGTGATATTGTGAGGGATATCGATGCGGAGAAGATAGTATCAAAAGGGGGATCTTATGGAGAATCTTACTAACGAACAAAGAGACATCCTTGGCGAGATAGCCAACATCAGTATGGGTAATGCGGCTACCACATTAAGCCTCATGCTCAATCAAAAGGTTGACATTACCACACCCAATGTACAGATCATAAACAGAGCCAGGGCTTTGGACGATTATGAAAAGACCTGTGTTTTTGTTCAGATCCACTATGTAAAGGGCTTGTCCGGCAACAACGTTCTTATTTTAAAGGAGCCGGATGTCCTTTGTATGACCGATCTTATGATGGGTGGCGCAGGTAACAAGGAGGGAGAGATTTCTGAACTTCATCTGTCTGCCGCATCTGAGGCTATGAACCAGATGATGGGAACATCTGCCACTTCCATGGCTACTATGCTCGGCGTGCCGGTAGATATTTCCACACCTGATGTAAACCGTATTGATGTTGAGTCCGTAAAGCTTTTTGAGAGGATGTTTGAGGACCCCGAGGACAAGTTTTTAAAGATTTCTTTCAGACTTGAGATCGGCAGCCTTATAGATTCCACCATGGTTCAGCTGTATCCATTGCTTTTTGCGCTGGATATGGTTAAAAAGTTCGAGAGAAATAATTGAGTATTGATCAATGGGAGTTACAGAAATTAAGCCGGGGGAGAAAATTCACACCTCGGGAGACACGGTTGATACTATAGACATTATCATTAAGGGGAGCGTGGATATGACACTTCCTCACTTTGACGGGGCTGTGACCCTGGGAGTGGGAAGCGTCATTGGTTTGTGTGAGGCGCCGGGGGACACTCACAGATTTACCTACACGTCTCCTTCCGGAGCATCTGTTTTTTCATATCCTTTCAACCATATGGAAGATGTGGCCAGGGTTATCTCTGCCAATGCCAAGATCGCACCCACTATTACAAGCGCCCTGGTGGCCGAGGTCAATCATATCAGGGAGTTTTCCGTTGAGTATGAAAAGAGTGCCATGGACGCCTACAACAAAGTCCGCGAAGAGCAGAAGGAGATGCAGAAACTTTCGGCGGCTTTAGGCAGGGACATGCCTCTATATAAAAATCTTTCCGACCTTCAGCTTCCCACTCAGGGAGATGGTATAGAAAGTTGGAGAGAAAATTTTGCCAAGGCATTTTTCACCTATGATGCCACGTTAAAAAAGGGCATATATGTGCTGGGAGTGGATATCTGCATAGGTGTTATCTATACGGTTGCCGACTATATGCGCAGGATCATGCGCATCATCGATCAGACCGGACAGTATCTCAGATATCTGGCCGAGGAGACCATTGATTTTCACTCAGGACTGGAGGCATTAAGGATCGAATCCAGAGAGCAGACCAGGCAGCTTATGGGTGGAGATGAGACTGTGGTTCCTGAGATGCACGATGTACTTAATGTCATTTTAAACTACAGCTGTGCGGACGAGGTGATCAAGAAAAACATGCGCGAAGCCATGGAGGCATATGTGGCATGCAAGGATCGTACCGCTACTGATGAGGAGACCAGACGCATTAGAAGAAAGCTGGTGGAGCCCTTCTTTAGGATATACGAGGAATGCCTCTTTAGGAGCTTTGAGGAGCCGGGCAGACCGCCCATCGAAGTAGGCATGTTTTTGCGCTTTGCCTACATGGATGAGCGTGTGGTCACCAAGGAGGATTTTGAACAGCTTTATCGTATTTATGTAAATTACATTCCCGACCCCTATGGCCGGATCGTTACCATAGAGGAGTGGCTCAGAAAGATATATGACGGCAAGGTCATGCCTTCCAAAAATGAGTTTGATCTGGATTACCCGTCCTATCTGAAGGATGCGGTACGACAGGGTGATATGACAGAGGCATACGCGGAGCGGGCACTTTCCGACTTTGACGAGCGGACCAGGTTCGAGATCAAAAACCTCTTTACAAGCGGTAATCGTATGACCTTCGGGCGCATCTCGGTGTACTCTCCCGTTTTTGATTCGGCAAATCAGATGATGCCGCTTGATAAGTGTTACGTTTCCGCAGAGCGTGTGGAGGAGCAGCTGGCAAATATAAGGGAGTATGACCACAGGATATTCTACCGCGAGCAGGTCTGCAAATTTGATGATGAGGCACCACCCGTAACTATACACCAGGAGTATCTGCCGTATGTGATCCTAATGCCCAACATAGGTACACGTACAGTGTTGTGGCAGGAAATAGAGGGTAAAAAGCGCACCACTCCGGGACGAATGCTCTTACCCATTTTCTGCCTTGAGGATCTGGCACTTTCCATGGCAAGGCTATGTGGAGAGTTCCGCTGGGAGATG
Source organism: uncultured Lachnospiraceae bacterium (assembly GCA_946611525.1). GTDB lineage: Bacteria > Bacillota > Clostridia > Lachnospirales > Lachnospiraceae > JAILEN01. The sequence goes on from CAMODS010000035.1 coordinate 9,439, forward strand.
TGCAAGACGGAGCAGGGTGTCCACTGGAACGACTTGTCGGATCCTTCACTTACAGCAGAATACAGTGATTATCTCCAGTACTACAGGAAAAACTCTAGCCTTTCTCCCGAGCATCGTGAGAAGGTCAAAAAAGCCCTTCAAAAGGCAGGCAACAACTACCGCCGTGTATTTGTGGCAGATTATGTACTCTATATCATGTATGAGGCAAAGGGTGTCATGAGGCTTAATAAGGTGGCCAGGGACATCATATACAGGTATTGTCCTCTGGCACTGGATCACTCTGATGGCATTACTGTAAACGCACAGTATGCCCAGCTTTATGAACGCCAAAAGAATCACAACACCCAGAATGCCAGACCGCTTTCCAATCTCATTAAAAAGCGTGAGGCATCTGAGCTTTATGTTCCGGAGGAGTTGTATGATGAAGTGAGGTTTCTGGCAAAATGAACCACATTTATCTCATTGGTTTTATGGGAACAGGGAAAAGCACTGTTGGCAGGGCCTTAGCAGAGGACATGGGCTGCAGGCTTTTGGACACGGACGAAATGATAATAAGTCGGGATGGCAGGGACATCCCGACTATTTTTGCTGTAGATGGGGAGGATTATTTCAGGGGAATTGAAAGCGATGTGATGGCTGATATAGCTGCCATGACAGAACCCGTAGTGGTATCCTGCGGG
>CAMODS010000036.1 GCA_946611525.1 uncultured Lachnospiraceae bacterium
CATACCCACTGTATCCCGGATGCCATCAAATGGCTATGCCCATCTGTTATATCCCTGGCACCATCAAATGGCTATGCCCATGTCCGCCATGGCCCTTGCCATATCGTCCATATCGCCGATGGAATTGGCATCCGCCCAGTTTTTCTCATCCCAGAGTTCTAATCTTGTGAGCATACCTGCCAGTACCACATCCCGGTCTATGCCGGCAAACTCGCGAAGCCCCGCCGGGATCAACACTCTGCCCTGCTTGTCCAATTCACATGTCACTGCTCCAGCCAGAAAGAACCTGACTATGCGTCTGGATTCCGGATCAGTCATTACCTTTTGTCTCAACTGATCCTCCACATTTTTCCACTCATCCATGGGATACAGATACAGGCACTTGTCCAGCCCCTTGGTAGCAATAAACTCCTTGCCAAGCTGATCTCTAAGCTTGGAAGGAACTATCAGGCGACCTTTTTCATCTATGCTGTGTCTGTACTCACCTATAAACATCTTTGATCTCCCATGGCCAATGGTAGCTGCCGGCGGTGGTGTCTTCTTTATTACGGATTTCCCTCTTCAGGTAGCCTCTCGTTTGTGGCATTCTCTCCTGCCTCGGGTAGCCTCTCCACTATATGGGAAAGTACTCCACTTCTCTCCACCAGCAATTACATACTACTACTTTACTTTGATAAAATCAACAGAAAATCGCAGAAAATCAACGGTGGAGCGATGTGGAGCAAAATAATTCTCACGGGTTTTCGCTTATTTTGTACACCCCATCTCGCTTTACCACTATATATTGTGTTTGCAAGGTTTCCTATGTAATTCTATACAAAATTTCCGCTCCACTTTTCATCAATTTCCACAACAGACCTGTTTTCCACTTCCCTCGTTCCAACCTCCCCCGCTAACTGACGTGACAAAATAGATACCGGAACGTTTGAAAAAAAGCTCCATATGTGGTAAGATTTGTGGAGTTTTGTAAAAGGAGGAGTACTAGAAATGAATAAGGAAAACGTAAAGATGAAGATCAATGTGAAGCAGATGGTGATAACAGCCATGATGGCTGCAGTTTTATGCATTCTCGGTCCCCTGGCGATACCCATCGGGCCGGTGCCCCTGTCACTTACATTGGTGGGCGTATATCTCTGCTCCTATGTGCTGGGTGCAAAGCTGGGTGCGCTGGCTGTAGTGGTGTATGTGCTGCTTGGAGCCGTTGGACTTCCGGTGTTTTCAGGATTTGCAGGAGGTGCAGCAAAGCTTTTGGGCCCTACCGGAGGATATATTGTTGGATTTGTTCTGACAGCTTTGATCTGTGGGATATTCGTAGAGAAGTTTGATCGCTGGTACGTCCAGCTTGTGGGAATGATACTCGGACTTGCAGCCTGCTATCTCCTTGGCACACTTTGGTTTATGGTGCAGGCTCACGTCACATTTGTTGAGGCGCTTGCCACCTGTGTTATCCCGTTTGTGGTATTTGATCTTATAAAGATAGCCCTGGGTATGGCCCTCGGTATCACCATCAAAAAGGCACTCACGGCAGCAAACCTGATATAACACAAGGCATTGCAGTAATCCCAAGATAGCACAAGCTGCTAAAGTTAAGCACACATAAAAAAATGGCCATCCCCATTGGGGATGGCCATCTTTCTGCTGAATTAATATCAGACCACTTCCATAAAGTACATACGTGCATCAAAATCAGACATGACGCGGACGCTTCCATCCATATCAAAACCGCTGGATGTAAAGGCCTGGTGCAGCTGCACACCGCCGCTCATCAGCGCATCACCGTAAGCGGTATAATCCTCCACTTCGCTTTTGATAGTTACAAACTTTGAGATCACATTGTGGATGAACCCATCCTGCTTTACGTGGAAGGGAGTCACCGCATTTACCAGATCACCAAACATCTTTAAATCGATGGTACCCTCACGGCTGAAAAGATGATATCTCTTATCCGGATCCAGTCCGCGTGGTCTGTAGGTCTCGTGGGGATTGTTGGCCATGTTCTCACGCTGAAAGATCATGCCCACGGCCTGACGCCGGTCACGGGAAACCACTGTCCACTCCGTCACATTCCCAATGCGGCTGCGATAAAAGGTGCCGTACTGCATACACTCCCTGAAACGCTTGTATATCTCGATCTGCTTTTTAATAGCTTCCAGGTCCGACTTTTTCATATCGGAAAGATTGCACTCATATCCCAGCACCCCAAATGACGCTACCGCAAAACGTGCATCTATGGGCGTCTTTCTAAGTGTCTGGTGGTTTGGCACATTACTCACATGGGCACTTACCGTACTCATGGGGTAGCCGTAGCTGTATCCGTTTTGAATGGTAAGACGGGACGTGGCATCAGTGTTGTCACTGGCCCAGATCTGAGGAAAATAGCAAAGCATGCCCAGATCAAAACGGCAGCCACCGCTGGCACAGCCCTCAAAAAGCACATGAGGAAATGACGTGGTAAGCTCACGGGCCAGGCGATAAAAACCCATAATGTATCTGTGAGCCACCTCTCCCTGGCGGGACTTGTCCAGATACTGGGAATAGATGTCGGAAAAGATCCTGTTCATATCCCATTTTACATAGTCCACATCCTGTGAGATCACATCCTTCATTGCAGCGACCATATGATCCACCACTGCAGGATTGGAAAAGTCCAAAACTCTCTGGGTGCGACCTTCGGAGTGGTGCTTTCCCGGAATCTCCATGGACCACTCGGGGTGGGCACGGTACAGATCCGAATCAGCATTTACCATCTCGGGCTCGATCCAGATACCGAACTTTAATCCGATATCATGGATCCTCTTTGCCAGTCCCTTGATGCCGTGGGGAAGCTTTTTTGTATTTACCGACCAGTCCCCCAGTGAACGCTTGTCATCATCTCTGACACCGAACCATCCGTCATCCATAACGAAAAGTTCCACGCCCACTTCCTTCCCCTTTTTTGCCAGGGAAACCAGACTCTTTTCAGATATATTAAAATAATTGGCTTCCCAGCTGTTTAGAAGGACCGGTCTAGCTTTTTTTGACCATTCACCTCTAACGATGTGATCGTTTACAAAGGAATGCATGTTGTGGCTCATGCCCTCATGACCTGCTGTCGAAAATGTCATGACAGCCTCAGGCGCTTCAAATGTCTCACCAGGCGCAAGAGTAAATGCGAACTGGGTGGGATTGATGCCGGTAACCACCCGGGTCTTGCCATAAGGATTGACCTCGATGGCCTCATAGTGATTGCCTGAATAGATGAGGTTGAAACCATAGCAGTCTCCTGCCGTCTCACCTGTGCCCGGACGGCTTATCATGATAAAAGGGTTGGCCCTGTTGGAGGATGATCCCGTAAAGGATGAGTTTACAAACTTGCCTGCGGCAACCACTGTATCAGTAAGCTGCATCTCCTTTATCCACGCGCCGTTGAAGGTGGAAACCGTAAGTCCCTTTTCAAAGAAATCAACCTGGGTGGACATCATGCGGCGAAGCACCACATCGGCATCCCCCGTATTTATAAATCTTGCACTACGTGTGATCACATCCTCAGCCTCATACACATAGTAGTGAAGCTCTATGGTGTAGCCGTTGTTTTTATCCTTTAGATAAATGATAAGCTGCTCCACCTCATCGCCAAAGGATCCCGGAAGTGTCTCATACTCCTCCTTGCCGGACTTTGTCTCATCGTGGTCATAGACAAAATCGGTGGTAGCGCTACCATCTGCTGCCGTAAGTTCCACAAAGGGTTCCCTGATGTCGCCCTTGCCGTAGCCTGACATCTCAAGCGCCACATCCTCCAGTGTAAAGTCAGGATGCTCGGCGTCGTAGTTGATGGAATTGCCCTGGCCAAAGGATCTCTTTTCGCTCATAGCCTCTAAGTCCTCGGGCTTTTCTGCAGTGATGCGTGCTCCGTAATGAATGTGCTCCAGCTGGCCGGTGTCCATGACTTTAAAGACATAGGATGTGTTTTTCGTGGAAAGCACAAATCCCGGCTTCGCTCCTTCGATCTTTTTTATCATTTATTAACCTCCTTTAAAGTATCATCCCAAAAAACTTTCCCAGCTCTGCCAAAAGATCATCCTGGGTGATAGTTTTAAGTAAATAATTCTGTGGCTTTAGAGCCACCACCTTCATGACTGACTCCTTGTCGCTTTTGCCGGTTAAAAAGAAAACCGGTATATCCCTAAAGGCCGCCTCAGACCTAAGCATCTCCAAAACCTGGGGACCCGATACCACAGGCATCTCATAATCCAAAAGAATGAGGTCGGCGTGATTTTTGGCCAGCCACGCCAGCGCCTGTGTGCCGGAGGTGACCATTGCCACTTTAAAATACTTCCTCAGCCAGCCACGGATGACTCCCATGTAGGTGGGGTCGTCATCGATGATGAGTATTGACTTCATGCCGCCAACCCCACGGCCTCCTGCAGCGAAGCTGGTATGAAGCCTGTCGATGTATTTTTCTATCTGAAGGGGACGCATGAAGACCTCTGCTATATTATCCGATGAAATGGTCTTTTTCATATATCCCACGTCATCCGAATCTCCGATGATGATGATCCGCTTGTTGGTCTCGGACATCTTGTCATTTAGATAGATCATCACGTCATGTCCCGGCCTCTCATCCTTGTCCATGTAATAGGTGATAATATCTGCCTTATCAAAGGCTCCGGAAAGTGCGGTGACATCCGACGCCGTATAAAAAACGCCAATACCGGCATCCTCCAGCTTTTTTTCCAGAGACCTGATGAGAAATGTCTCCTTGCCACCCGTGATCATCACGGTCTTTTTTTCCCTCATTATCTGTTCTCCCCATTTATTATCAAAGCGCGTATGCCATCCCAGTCAAGCTGGCGCAACCGCTTTTCTATATTTTTAAATTTTACCGCATCTTCCTTGTTTAGTCGATAGTTTTTAATCTCTGCCAGGGTCATTTCCACGGAATCGTAATCCATCATATCCGCCATCTCCAAAATGGACTCACAGGCGTCGGCTAACATGGACTCATCAATCGGCTCTCTGTCATCATCCTCTTCTTCATCATCCACATCCAAAAATGACAGGGGCTCATCATAGGATTTAAAACGGTCCAAAAGCTCACCGGTATGCTCCACCACATACTCATGATCCCCTGACTTTCCGGCATCCTCGAGACGCTCTGCCATTTTTGACAGCTCGCCCAGCCCCACCAGCCTGGCGGCAGTCTTTAGAGCATGTACCTTTATGGTCAAAAACTCATAATCGCCACGGGCCAAAGCACCACTGATCTCGTCGGCCTTTTCATCCATGGTATCGTAAAACATGCGGACCGTATTTATATAGGCATCCCGTGATCCGCAGGACCTTATGGCTCCGGCAGGATCCATATCATCTATCTCTTCAAGTCTTTGGATAATGACATCCGCGGCGTCATCATCACCGGCGGGTTTATCATTTTCGGCCGCTGTCTCATCCGGATCCAGGCAAAGCTCATCCGGCACGTGTTTTTTTATGGTCTCCTCTAAAAGATCTCCGTCCACGGGCTTTGCAAGATAACCGGTAAAGCCTTTTTTCACATAATAGGTGTCGCCATTGTGTGCGGCGTTTGCGGTAAGAGCATAAACCGGAACATCATAACCGGCTTCCCTGATATGCTGCATGGTCTCGATGCCGTCCATCTCAGGCATCATGTGATCCAAGAATACAGCATGGTAGCCGGATGGAGCTCCCAAAGGATGCTCACCTCCTGCGGCAGCCTCCAATTTTTCAAGACATTCCCGGCCGGAAAGTGCCGTATCCACCTGCACATGGGTAGCAGATAAAAGCCCCCGGATAACGGTGAGGTTCATGTCGGAATCATCCACCACCAAAACCCTGGCCTCAGGTGCGATCAGGGCAGGCACATAGGAATCGTCCTCTGACTCTTCAGGCTCCTCCTCCGTAAACTCACCAATGGGTGTAGCATCCACCACCTTTTGGGAAACGGTAAACCAGAAGGTGGATCCCCTGCCATAGACCGAATCCACATGGAGATCATCACCCATGAGATTTACAAACTGCTTGGAGATATTAAGCCCCAGGCCGGTACCCTGGATGCCGGTATTCTTTTTCTCATCCAGCCGGTCAAAGGCTGAAAAAAGCTTGTCCATATCCTCCTCGCGGATACCCATACCGGTATCGCTGACACAGTAGAGCACGGACATTACGGGAAGATCGGTACTGTCTGCCGTGTCCGCTTTTACACCGGATGCAGCAGAATGATCCGTCACACTTTTAACCTCCAGGATAAAAGAACCCTCATGAGTATACTTTACTGCATTGGTCAAAAGGTTTAATACCACCTGCTTTATCTTCCCGTCATCGCCGTAAAGCATCCGCGGCAGCTTTTCGTCTATATCGATCTTAAACTCAAGCCCCTTGTCGGCTGAGCGCACACGGATCATGTTACAGATACCGCGCAGCATATCCACAGTGTCGTACTCCCTCTCCACCAGGTTCATCTTGCCGGACTCCACCTTGGACAGATCCAAAATATCATTTACCAAAGAAAGTAGTGACTCAGATGCACGCTTTATGGACTTTGCATAGCCTGTTACCGCTGCAGAATACTTTTTGCCGGCTGCTGACCTGTCCTCCCTGAGTATCATCTCATCCATGCCCATGATGGTATTGATGGGTGTGCGGATCTCGTGGGACATGTTGGCCAAAAACCGGGACTTGGCACTGTTGGCGCGCTCAGCCTCCTCCTTTGCTTCACGGATCTGGCGGTACTGTCGGGCAACGGTAGTGGTCTTTATCACGTAGTAAACCGCATATCCCGCAGCCGCCATGGCAAGCGCTACCAAAAGCAGTCTAAACCACAAAAGCTCCATCAGCGCAGGCGCCTTTTTTATAAAAAACTCCTCGTCACGCTCGATGGTCCTTTCGATAGGATCCAAAACCTGAACGTGGAGAGTATAGTCGCCGTAGGGCAGATTGGTGTAGTTTAGGGAAGTCATATTCTCATGATACACCGTATATCCGTCATCATGATACCCCTCCAGATACATTTTTATCAGGGGGTTTTTCAGATTGTAGTTTAAAATAGCAGGTAAGATCTGCACACGCCCATCGCCCTTTGGCAGATGATACACGCCGGCATCATCCGGCAGGATCCTGGTATCGTCATAGGTGATATAGTTTATCAAAATGTTGTAGTTGGTATTTGCCAGGTCATAGTGACCCGCAGAAACCCTCCGCACGCCATCGGTACAGCAGATGTAAAACACCCTCTCGCCACCCACATCAAGTGTCACGTTCCAGGCGTTGGCTGTGGGAGTAGTGGTAAAGCCCCTGCTGGTGTCCAAAATGGTGTAGTTGTATCCATCCTCACTGTCCGCGATAAGGTCCTCATACTTAGTGACAAATATCCCCGCCGAGGAGACCACCAGAGCCTGTCCGTCGCCGCTGAAAAGAATGTCGTAGTTGTTGGTATAGGGGAAGTTTTTAAGCCGCCTGATGCCTGTAGTGTTTCCGAAATAAAGTGCGTTACTGGTAACATAGAGGTAACCGCCGTCCGGGGTGGGCACTATACGAAGCACCACCAGGGTATCAAGCCCGTCTGCTTTGTCGATGCGCTCACTGATCCTGCCGGCTTTTATCCGGTATATGCCGTCTCCGTCGGAGCCTGCCAAAATGGATCCGTCCTCGTCCTCCACCATGGTAAGTACCTGGGCCACTATACCATCATCCTCGCCAATGGTTCCTACCACTTTTTCATCATTTATATAATTGATGCCCATGTTACTGGCAGCCATGATGGTGCCGCTTTTTAGTTCCATGACACACCTGAAACGGCCGCCCACTGTGCCGCCGTCATTTTCATTGTAGTGCTTTACACTGCCATCAGCTCTGATCTCCACCAGGCCGTCCTTGCCGTAGGTAGACACCCACATATTGCCCCGGCTGTCCTCAAAGATATGTCTGATACGCACGTCCTTGAACATCTTTAAAAACTTGTAAGGCTTGTTTTTAAAAGTATCCTTATCCACCACAAAAAGACCGGAGTCGGTACCGATGTAAATGTCGTTGCCATGGGTGGCTGTAGCATTTACCACCACTTCCGAAAGCCCTGCCTTTATGAAAATGTCGGAAAAAGGATTCGGGGTAAACTCTATGACACCCTGCTTGTTGGAAACAAACCAGATATTGCCCTCATAGTCACGGATCACCTCGGAGATGGAGGCATAAAAATGGTCCTGCCTCATGTCGGTGACCTTTAGGCTCAACTCATCCACAAAGCCGAGACCGTTTTCTGCGCAATAAAAATAACCGCCGGAAGCCTCGTCATACATGATATCATTTATGTAGTAACTGTCCTTGCAGACCACCCTGCCCACCGTGAGGATGCGGTCATTTTTTATCACAAGCCTTTTTATATAATCAGCTGAGGTTCCGGCCCAGTATTCGTCCCGGGAGTTTTGGCTTACGGAAAGAAAATACACTCCCTCTTCGCCCGTCTCAACTTTATCTATGATGTCATGATCACGCAGCAGAAAAACTACACCTGAATTTGTAACTCCCATAAGGAGATCATCATCTACTGAAATTAAAGATCTGATGCCCACTGTCTCGTCGGTGGCATTGATAGTTGATACACTGCCGTCAGGCTTTACCACTGAAACATTTGCCACGGTACCCACATAAATGGAGCCATCTTTGCTCTCGCATATGGATCTTATGGAGTCCGCCGCCAACCCCTCTTCTGTGGTATAAAATACAGCCTGTTCCGTAGCAGGATCATACATGACCAGCCCGCTGTCATTGGTACCGATCCAGAGTCTGCCCTTTGAATCACAAAAAAGACGCATCACATTGCAGATACGGTCATCGATATCGAATTCTTCAAAACGGTAGCCATCGTAGCGGTAAAGCCCGCTGTAGGTGCCTACCCAGATGTAGCCGTCATTGGTCTGTGCCACAGTGTTGATCTGAAGAGATACCAGACCATCATATGAATCGTAATCGATGGGCTCATAATCTGCCAAAAAATCCGTGGAAGTATCCCGGGCACTTGCCTGTATGGGTGATAATACTGCAACGAATACCGCTACAAGAAATAATAATTTAGAAACACATCCTCCGCACTGTTTCATAATTCAAATCCCCCCCAAACAGATCCATTGCGCTACCGATGGTTATGTTGATCTTTCCGCCGCCTATCTCCCTGATATGCTCGATATCACCATAGGATGCGATACCCCCCGCATAGGTGACAGCATTTTTACCCTCATACTTTGCCAGCACCGACAGTACCTCATCATCTATTCCCGCTGACTGACCCTCCACATCAGCGGCATGTACCAGATACTCATCGCAGTACCCTTCAAGCTCATAAAACAGTTCCGGTGTGATCCGCTGGGAAGTGAAGGTCTGCCAGCGGTCTGTCACTACATAGTGGTGATTTTTTCGCTTTCTGGCTGACAGGTCCAAAACAATGTGCTCTGCCCCCACAGCATCCACCATTTTTTGAAGTCTGCCACGATCCAGCTCGCCATCTGTAAAGGCGTAGCTTGTAATGATCACATGGGACGCACCGGCATCGATAAACTCCCCGGCATTGTCCGCATTGATACCGCCTCCCACCTGCATGCCGCCCGGATAGGCCTTAAGGGCTGCCATGGCCTGAGCCTTTGTGGCCTCATAGTAGGGGCTGTCTGCCTTGTTTAACAGGATGATGTGACCACCCATCAGGCCTTCATCCTTGTAAAACTTCGCGAAAAAGTCTGCGCCTCTTTCGGAGACAAAATTCTCATCGGCGCTGCCGCTTTCATCCGAAAGTGTTGCGCCTACGATCTGCTTTACTTTGCCGTTGTGTATGTCGATACACGGTCGATATTCCATGTCTTTCTCCTATAGATTCTTCGTCGCTTCGCTCCTTTGAATGACAAGAATGAGACGCTGTCCTCCCAAGCGCAGCGAAGGGTCCCACTGTCATCCTTAGCGCAGCGAAGGATCTTTATAACTTGCCACCCTTTGAGCCGCCAAAAGATGCTGAGTTCAAAATATTTGTATCAAATGTAAAGGTAAGGTTGCCCTCGTGGCGCTGACGCT
>CAMODS010000037.1 GCA_946611525.1 uncultured Lachnospiraceae bacterium
AAGCCCTGAAGAAGTCAAGGATCCTCTGCCTCCAATGCAGACACTGGAGGAAAAGTACATGGAAGTTTTTTCAAGGTTTGCCTCTGGTAAGGTTTAACAGAAAATGGGAGCGAGTGTTGTGTTAGAAAAGTTTTTATTGGACAGGGCTACGGTTTTGGGGTTTCAGAGACTGTACCCCACCAATGTCCGTGAATGTGCTGATTCCACCCATGTTTCGTTTGGCGGGATATATGACGGAAAACCGGCTGCTCTTATTTCACTTCGGGTGGTGGGTCTTGAGCTTTATCTGGACTGGATCTTTACGGCTGAGGAATACAGGAACCGGGGGATCATGACCGAGCTTTGGGAATATGTCTTTGAAATGCTTACTATTAATGGAGATTTTGATGTTATTAATGTGGTATGTCCGGGAGATGACTTAAGAGACTTTTTCGAAAAGAAAAGCTTTGTTTTCGAGTATGATGAGGTTGGCACATGCTATTATTCGGATATTGCCAACATGAAGGAACTTAAGGGTAAAGAGGGTAAGGTCTCCGGTATGAGGCTTAAGGATCTTGGGGATACGGAACTTAAGCTCATTAATAACGATCTTATTAATGCAAAAGAGGCGGCGTATTGCGTAAAGCTTCCCGTGATTCCTTCGCATTATCATCCGCTGTCCCGTGTGAGCCTAAGCAAAACCGGCGTAAATTCCATGGTGCTTTTGAAAAGGGAGAGCGTGGACACGATGGATATTTCCTATGTGTACAAGACCAACGGCTCGGAAGTGGCACTTATGCTGATGATAAAAGAGATAAGGGATGAGGTTTTACAATATATTCCCGAGTGCAAAAAGATCAGAACCACAGCACTTAATGATTCATCCCGGGCACTTTTTGAGGCACTCTTTAAGGATTCTTATAAGGAACCTTTATATTCCGCTTACAAGCTTTTGATCTGACAGTTGCGTTTTGACCGGTATTTAGGAGCAAATGATGGATAAAGAGATATCTCCTGCAGTAATAAAACGGATGCCCAGATATTACAGGTACTTAGAGGATCTTGTGGCTGCGAAGGTGGAGCGCATTTCCTCAAATGAGCTGTCGGAGCAGATGCATGTGACGGCATCACAGATCAGACAGGACCTCTCCAATTTCGGAGGTTTCGGTCAGCAGGGCTATGGCTATAATGTGAAAAATCTTCATGATGAGATCGGTCGCATCCTTGGCCTTGATGAGATGCACAACATCATCATTATAGGTGCCGGGAATATGGGTACAGCCATTGCAAACTATGTACGCTTTGAAGGCCTGGCCTTTATGGTGACGGGGATATTTGATGTGTCGGAGCAAAAGATAGGACAAAAGATCTGCGGCAAAAAGGTCAGCCCCATGGATGACTTAAGTGATTTTGTTGCAAAAAACCATGTGGATATAGCGGCACTGACACTGCCAAGAGACAATGCGGTGGCGGTGGCAGACGTGCTTATTTCCCTCGGTATAAAGGCCATTTGGAACTTTGCCCACGTGGATCTAAATGTCCCGGAGGATGTGGTTGTACAAAACGTTCACCTTTCCGACAGCCTGATGCAGCTTTCATTCAAGATTTCGTAAAACCGCCGCAATAGCTTGCGATTAGACTTTAATGCGTGTGCCGGACAGTGCACAGGCAAGCGAATTGGTACATGATATGAAGGACAAGAATTACGACGAAGTTATTAAACAATGCAAGATACCTACGCTGGTGCTGGATCAAAAATGGCACCGGCTTTTTGCCATTTCGGGTAAGCCTGAGGACGTAAAGACCATAGAGCAGGAGGAAAAGGACATACTGTTAAAGCAGTCACACCTTACCAATGAGCTTAAAAGTCTTAAAAAGATCAAGGCTGACCTGATGCAGAGCATAGTTGATAATATGGAGGGTAAGGACGCTGACAAGGCTACCGAAGCACAGCGTGCAAAGATCGAGCAGGACAAAAGGCTTATCGATGAGACCAACGAAAAGATCGAGCAGGACGAGGACATGCTGATGGAGATCCCAAAGGAGCTATTGCAGGTCAACCGTACCCTGATGCTTGCCACCATGAACTTTTGCTATGCCAAGCTTCGTACCAATTCCCACGAGATCGCGGAGATCTCAGACTGGATCACGAATTTCAGGGTTGAGCTTAAAAAGAACATCATTAAAAAGCAAAACCGCGAGATAAATAACCGCGAGATTTACTCCTACATGCATGATGTTTTCGGACCGGATGTGATGGAGCTTTTCGATGTTAAAAACGAGGACAGCTTTGTTCCTGAGGAGGAGGCCGTGGCGGCCAAGCCCGAGGGTGTTGTATCAAAGTCCGATGAAAAAGAGGCCAACAAGGAAAGACAGCAGAACTTTGACGTAGACAGTAAATAATTGTGACATTTTGATCATATGGAGTGTATTTATGAAACACATGAGAGTGTATGCCAGGGTTGACCTGGATGCCATCATACATAATATAGAGCAGATGAAAAAAAGAGTGGCCCATGACACCATGATCGCGGTGGTGATAAAGGCCGACGGTTACGGACACGGGAGCCTGCCCATAGCCATGGAGCTTTCGGACATACCTTATATCTGGGGCTTTTGTGTGGCTACCTGCGAAGAGGCCATGGAGCTTCGCAATCACGGCATCAAAAAGCCTATATTGATCCTGGGCTATTCCTTTGCCGAAGATTACGACTCCATAATAAAAAATAATATCAGGCCCACCATTTTTACCTATGACATGGCACGTGAGTATTCCGAGGCTGCCCAAAGGCTTAAAAAGGATGTTTACGTCCACATAAAGATAGATACAGGCATGGGGCGCATCGGCTTTTATCCCAACGAGGAGTCTGCCGATACCATAAAGGATATTATGAAGCTCCCCGGACTTTTGCCTGAGGGTATATTTACCCATTTTGCAAGGGCTGACGAGAAGGACCTTACTGAGACGGAGCACCAGTATTCAAGATTCACAAACATGATAGACCTTTGCCGTGAAAGGGGAGTTATTTTTGATATCCATCACTGCTCCAACAGCGCCGGGATTTTGGCCTTTGACAAGGGCAATCTTGACATGGTGCGTGCAGGTATTACCACCTATGGACTCTGGCCCTCCGAGGAGGTGGAGCATGACATGCCCCTTTTGCCTGCGCTGTCCCTTTATTCCCATGTGGTCTATGTAAAGGATATAAAGCCGGGGCAGGCCATAAGCTATGGCGGCACCTTTGTGGCCGATCATCCCATGCGCATCGCCACGGTTCCCGTAGGCTATGCGGACGGCTACAGCAGAGGGCTTTCCGGCAAGGGCTATGTGCTCATCCATGATAAAAAGGCACCTATTTTAGGCAGGGTCTGCATGGATCAGTTTATGGTGGATGTGACTGATATACCTGATGTAAAGGTCAGGGATGAAGTGGTGCTCATCGGTGCCGCTTCCGACGCAAAGGGTGATGCACCACGGATCACCTTGGAGCAGTTAGGTGATATTTCCGGCAGATTCAACTACGAATTCGTCTGTGATCTGGGCATGCGCATACCCAGGCTTTACTACAGAAACGGGGATGCAAAGGCCGAAAAGACCTATTCGTCCGTAGATACTTATATTTAAGGAGGATGTGATCCTTATGGACACTGTACCGTTATCATTTATTATCTTTATCACTATTATTATTGTCGCGGCAGTCGGCGTCTTTATTTTCTTTTACAGAAAACGCAAAAAAAATGAATATACCGAGGAGGACGTGATCTCCATGGTGGCGGAGTCCCAGGAGCAGGGCAACATCCTTGCCTCTGAGGCGGAGATGATCCAGAATATCTTTGAGTTTGACGAAAAGGACGCCAAGGATATCATGATAAACCGCACGGGCATCGTAGCCATTGATGGCGAGTCTACTTTCAGGGAGGCCATCGACTGCTTCAATGAAAACAGGGTATCACGTATCCCGGTATATATGGAGGATCTGGACAATATCATCGGCATAGTCCATATAAAGGAAGTGCTGAAATACAGTACCATGCCGGAGTATTATGAGAAAAAGCTCCATGATTTTCCGGAGCTTATGCAGCCGGCAGAGTTTGTGCCGGAGACTCACAGCATAAACACCCTTTTTACCCAGATGCAGATTAAAAAGTCCCACATGGTGATAGTGGTGGACGAGTACGGTCAGACCTCGGGTATAGTTACCATGGAGGATATCCTCGAGGAGATCGTTGGCAATATCCAGGACGAACACGATGAGGAGGAAAAATCCGTTCGTGAGGTTAGGCCTGACACCTTTTTGATGCAGGGCTCCACGCCCCTTGACGAGGTATCGGAGACACTTGGAACTGACTTTAAAAGTGAGGACTTTGAGACCTTAAACGGCCTTTTGACAGATCAGATCGGCAGGGTGCCGGAGGAGAATGAGCATTTTACCGTGGAGCTTTCGGGGTTCCGTTTTGATGTTTTAAATGTTAAAAACCGTATTATACAGGACGTGAGGGTTACCCCCATCACTGAGGATACGGACAATCCGGAGCAGTGATATTGTGCTTTTGCCTGTCTCAATAGATTTTGACAGTAGACCTTAAAAATGGTAAAATAACAAAGATTTTATTTAGATTAGGAGATATTTATGTCAGGACATTCAAAATTTGCTAACATTAAGCACAAAAAGGAAAAAAACGACGCAGCAAAGGGCAAGATCTTTACCATTATCGGACGTGAGATCGCCATAGCTGTAAAAGAGGGCGGACCTGATCCCAAAAACAACAGCAGGCTTCGCGATGTTATCGCCAAGGCAAAGTCCAACAACGTACCCAACGACACCATTGATCGCGGTATCAAAAAGGCAGCCGGCGACATGGACAGTGTCAATTTCGAGGAGGCAGTATACGAGGGCTACGGTCCCGGAGGTACAGCCATCATTGTAAAGACTCTTACCGACAACCGCAACCGTACAGCAGCCAATGTCCGTGCATGCTTTTCAAAGGGCAACGGCAGCATAGGCGCTCAGGGCTGCGTGTCATACATGTTCGATGAAAAGGGCCAGATGATCATCGATAAGGAGGAGTACACAGGAGACAGCGACGATCTGATGATGCTTGCTTTAGACTCCGGTGCCGATGATTTCAACGAGGAGGATGACAGCTACGAGATCCTCACTGCTCCCGCAGATTTTTCTGCAGTGCGTGAGGCGCTTGAAAACGAGGGCATCACCTTTGCATCAGCCGAGGTTACCATGATCCCTCAGAATTACGTTTCGGTTACAGACGAGGAGAATGTCAAGCTCATCACTCGTATCCTGGATCTTTTGGAAGAGGATGATGACGTGCAGGAAGTATATCACAACGCAGAACTTCCTGAAGACTAGTGTGGCAGATATTTTTAGCATACATATATCATTACAGTTGAGAGGAATTTTCACCTTTAATACTGAGAGGGATATGGTTTTATATGTATCCCGTAGCAACTCGTTTTTTCGAGTTGCGGGGATGCATATGAAGCCATATCCCGACCATCAGGGAAAACAGAAAATTCCGATCGTAGAGGGGGAACTATGAAAAAGAAAATTTTGTTTGCAGCAAGTGAATGCGTTCCTTTTGTCAAGACTGGGGGTCTTGCAGACGTAGTAGGAGCGCTTCCAAAGGAATTTTTCAAAGAGGACTGGGACATCAGGGTGGTTCTTCCCAACTACACCTGCATTCCTCCACAGTTCCGCGACAACTTCCGTTTCGTTGCGAACTTCAACATGGGATGTGGTCCATACATCGGTGAAAAATATGTGGGTATCATGGAGTATGAGTACTTCGGTATCACCTACTATTTTATCGACAACCTGGAGTATTTTGAGTGCTTTTATCCATATGGTGACACCAGATACGACATGGAAAAGTTCACTTTCTTTGACAAGGCAGTGCTTTCCATGCTTCCGGTCATCGACTTCAAGCCGGATCTTATCCATTGTCATGACTGGCAGACCGGTCTTATACCTGTCTACCTTAAGACTGAGTTCCAGGCCAATCCCTTCTTCTGGGGCATAAAGTCCATCATGACCATCCACAACCTGAAGTTCCAGGGCGTATGGGATGTAAAGACTCTCCAGGGACTTTCGGGACTGCCCATGGATCTTTTCACTCCCGACAAGCTGGAGTGCAATAAGACAGGCAACATGCTAAAGGGCGGCCTGGTGTATGCAGATTATATCACCACGGTTTCACCCACCTATGCAGACGAGATCCAGACTCCTTACTACGGCGAGGGACTGGACGGGCTTTTGGGCTCCAGGCATTTTGACATGCAGGGCATCCTAAACGGCATTGACTATATCACCTACGATCCTCAGACGGATATGAGTGTCTACAAGCAGTACGGCATCAACAATTTCCGTCAGAACAAAAAGACCAACAAGACCAGACTCCAGGAGGATTTGGATCTGGCGGTTGATCCTAAAAAGTACATGATCGGACTGGTAAGCCGTCTTACCGATCAAAAGGGACTTGATCTTATCAATTACTGCATGGAGGGTATCGTGGATGACAATACCCAGCTTGTAGTTATCGGTACCGGCGAGAGCCGCTACGAGAATATGTTTAGACATTACGCGTGGAAGTATCCCGACAGGGTATCCGCCAACATCTGTTATTCCGATGATCTGGCGAGAAAGCTGTATGCGGCATCCGATGCATTTTTGGTGCCCTCCAGATTTGAACCCTGCGGACTGACACAGATGATCGCATTCAGATACGGCTCTGTTCCCATTGTGCGTGAGACCGGTGGCCTGAAGGATACCATCATCCCCTTCAACGAATACGAGAATGTGGGTGACGGCTTCTCCTTCTCCAACTACAACGGAGATGAGCTTTTGAATACCATCAACTACTCAAAGTACATTTATTTTGTGCTCCGCACCAAGTGGAACAAGATGGTGGAGCGTGGTATGCAAAAAGATTACTCCTGGTCCGCCTCCAAGTTCAAGTACGAGGGACTATACAAATATCTGATCGGAGACGAGACATAAGGCAGGTAAGTATTTATGGCAGCAAGTAAGTCTGCGAAGAAAGATACAAAATCAAATAATAAGAGCAAAAACACTACGACGAGCCGGAGAAAAACCTCCGGCTCGTCAAGTGCGAAAAAAAGAGAGAATACTGCGGCAAAGAGACCCTCTGCCGGCAAAAAAGAAGCAGAAGCCGAGCCCTCACGCATGGAGCTTGAGGTCTTTCTTTGGGTATCACTTTTGGTGGCCATTCTGCTTTGCGTCGGCAACTTCGGCTTCGGAGGAGCTGTGGGTGACAGGATCTGCCGCTTTTTCTTTGGATGCTTTGGTGTGCTGGCATATGCGCTTCCTTTTTTGATCCTTGCCGGCACATTTTTTATGATATCCAATCTCAAGAACACCATTGCCACGGCAAAGCTGGTATCATCGATCATTCTGATACTGTTTCTTTTGACCTTCGTGGAGCTTTTCATACACAAGGCCAATGCCATAGGCCCCATACCGGCCTTTCACATCGGCTATGATGACAAGCTGGGAGGCGGCTTTTTCGGAGGCGCCATAGCCCTGGTTTTGGTAAAGGCCTTTGGTATCATTGGGGCCTATGTCATAGATGTGATCATGATCATCATCTCTTTGGTACTTATCACGGAGACCAAGACCTTTTTATACCTTCACAGGCGGCATGAAAGCTACATGTCTGATGCTAAAAGACGTGAAAAGAGAAGGGAAGAGATCCGGGCTAAAAAGCTGGCCAAAAGAGCTGCACAAAGGGAGGCCGAAGCCAATGCTTTCGCATCCGCAGGCGATGAGGCTAAGGCAAATGAAGTCAAAAATGCATCTGATAAGGCACCCATGCCTGATACCACCATAAATTCGGCAGATAACGGACCCTCTGATGAGGTAAATGAGATCCGCATCAATATGTATGATGCAAACCGTGAGATAGAGGCGGTAAACCGCGTATCCCTCACCTCGGAGACGGCGTCATCATCGGTGCTCGAGACTACGTCAGATTCAACAGGTTTTGAGGAAGACTTTCAGGAGACTGCATTTGAACCCGAACCTGTCTATGAACCCGAGCCCGTGGCTGCCGAGCCGGTTTATGAACCCGAGCCCGTGGTGCCTGAACCGGTCTACGAACCCGAGCCCGTGGTGCCTGAACCGGTCTACGAACCCGAGCCTGTTGCTCCCGAGCCGGAGCCTGAGCCGGTCTATGAGCCTGAGCCTGTGGCGCCTGCGCCTGCACATACAGCGCCTGCAGCGAAGCCAAAGGAAGAGGCGGTACCTGTTTCGGCAGATGACATTTCAAAGGAGATAGAAGAGAAGAAGGCACCTGAAAAGCCCTACATCCTTCCCTCCACGGATCTTTTGGATCTGCCCAAGGGCAATAAAAACGGCAACACCGAACAAAGCCTTATGGAAACAGCCAATAAGCTTCAAAAGGTGCTTGCCGATTTCGGCGTAGAGGTAAAGATAACCGATGTAAGCTGCGGTCCCACAGTCACCAGATATGAGCTGGAGCCTGCACCGGGAGTAAAGGTATCCCGTATCACCAATCTTTCGGATGATATCAAGCTAAATCTTGCAGCCGCAGATATACGTATAGAGGCGCCTATTCCCGGCAAATCCGCTGTGGGTATCGAGGTCCCCAACAAGAGTACGGTCATGGTATCCATCCGTGAGCTTATTGAGGACAAGGCATTTTCCTCCAACAAGTCCAAGATCGCATTTTCTGCGGGACGTGACATCGGAGGCAACGTGATCATTTCGGACATCGCAAAGATGCCTCACCTGCTTATTGCAGGAAGTACAGGCTCCGGTAAGTCCGTATGTATAAACACGATCATCATGAGCATCCTCTACCGGGCAAAGCCTGATGAGGTAAAGTTTATCATGATAGATCCCAAGGTGGTTGAGCTTTCCGTTTATAACGGCATTCCCCATCTTTTGATCCCTGTGGTGACGGATCCCAAAAAGGCTTCAGGTGCCCTGCAGTGGGCAGTTCATGAGATGACGGACCGCTACAAAAAATTTGCGGACTCCGGTGTCAGGGATATGGCAGGATATAATAACAAGATCAAAAAGGGTCATATAAAGCTTAACGACGGAACCGAAGTGGCAGCTGCAAAGATGCCGCAGATAGTGGTAATAGTAGACGAGCTGGCAGACCTGATGATGGTCTCCTCCAGTGAGGTGGAGGAGGCTATCTGCCGCCTGGCACAGTTGGCGAGAGCCGCGGGTATCCACCTGATCATCGCCACCCAGCGCCCCTCCGTAAATGTCATTACGGGACTCATAAAGGCTAACATGCCTTCCCGTATCGCATTTGCCGTTACTTCGGGTGTTGACAGCCGTACTATTTTAGATATGATAGGTGCAGAAAAGCTTTTGGGAAAAGGCGATATGCTTTATTATCCCCAGGGCTTTACCAAGCCGCTGAGAGTACAGGGAGCCTTTGTATCCGATGATGAGGTGGCCCGCGTCACAGAATTCATAAAGGATCAGGATCACAAAGAGACTGAGGATGGCAGCGCGATCAACGAATTCATTACCTCCCGTGCCGAGGGCGGATCAAAGGATTCCGGAAACGCATCTTCGTCCTCTGCGGATGATCCCGGTGACGGTAGGGATGAGTACTTTGCGGATGCGGCGCAGCTTATCATTGAAAAGCAAAAGGGGTCCATTGGGATGCTGCAGAGGTACTTCCGCGTGGGATTCAATCGTGCCGCGCGTATTATGGACCAGCTTGAAGATGCCGGTGTCGTCGGGCCTGAGGAGGGCACCAAGCCCCGGCAGGTGCTGCTCACCCTTGAGCAGTTCTCTCAACTACAGGAACAGTTGTAGTACGGACAGTCAGTCGAAAAATGCTTCGACCGACGGACGTCAAACGTCCGTCTACGTCAGCAGCATTTATTCTCCTTCCTGTCCTCACAGAGTGTATGTATTATGTATGGAGGTAAAAGATGAAATCCGATATTGAGATCGCACAGGAGAATGTG
>CAMODS010000038.1 GCA_946611525.1 uncultured Lachnospiraceae bacterium
TTCAAAGCCTTTCTTCAAGCTTATGGAGATGAGACAGGTTACGATCGCCGCAGTTAACGGTTTTGCACTTGGCGGCGGATGTGAGATCGCAATGGCTTGTGATATCAGGATCGCTTCCGACAACGCCATCTTTGGACAGCCTGAGACAGGACTGGGCATCATCCCCGGTTTTGGCGGCACACAGAGACTTGCCCGTCTTGTAGGCATGGGCAGGGCAAAGGAGATGATCTTTACCTGTGACAATGTTGATGCTCAGGAAGCATATCGCATCGGTCTTGTAAATAAGGTGGTTCCCGCTGAAGAACTTTATCCTACCTGTGAGGCTATGGCTAAAAAGATCATTTCAAAGGGAAGCTATGCCAATGCCGTTGCAAAGGCTGCTATCAACAATGGATACGATATGGACATCCATAATGCAGTTGAGATGGAGGCCAACCTCTTTGGCGTGGTCAATGATACACATGACAAAAAGGAAGGCATGGGCGCATTCTTAGAGAAGCGTGCAGCAGAACTTACTGACTTTTAATAAGCCTTCCACTGACGTATGAGGTGAAATATGAAGCTTATCAGCTTTGCAATACCTTGCTACAATTCATTTGCTTATATGGGAAAGTGCATAGAGTCACTGCTTCCGGGAGGAGATGACATTGAGATCATCATCGTGGATGATGGCTCTATGGACAATACAGGTGATATAGCCGATTCCTATGCCAGACATTATCCTGACATAGTAAAGGTCATACACAAGGAAAATGGTGGCCACGGCTCCGCAGTCAATGCGGGGCTTGCGGCCGCTTCAGGCATGTATTTCAAGGTGGTGGATTCCGATGACTGGGTTGATCCGGACGCTTATAAAAAGGTGTTGGAGACCCTCCACATGCTGGTGGATGCCGGGACGCCTGTTGACATGCTTTTGACAAATTATGTTTACGAAAAGATCTCCACGGACCAGCACCGCAGGATGTTTTACGGACCACTTTTTCCCAAGGGAGAGGTTATCGGCTGGGATGGGATGAAGCACAATATCAGGGGCTTTTCCATCCTGATGCATTCGGTGACTTACAAGACACAGATGCTTCGCGAGTGTGGACTTGTCCTGCCGGAGCACACATTTTATGTTGACAATCTTTTCGTATATATCCCATTACCGTATGTAAAGACTATTTATTATCTTGATGTTGATTTTTACAGATATTTTATCGGACGAGAGGGCCAGTCAGTGACGGAGCAGATCATGGTCTCCCGCATAGACCAGCAGCTTAAGGTCAACTATCTTATGATAGATGCATACAACCTTTACGAGATGGATATTGATGATCATCTCAGAAAGTACATGCTGTCATATCTTGAGACTATCACGGTGGTTTCGTCGGCTATAGGCTATGTCAGTCGCGACCCGGGCAATCTCGCCAAGGTGAAAAAGCTGTGGAAATATATAAAGGAAAAGGATATACGCACATACAGGCATTTAAGGTATGGCGTAATGGGTGGATCCATGAATCTGCCGGGCAGACTGGGCAGGTATCTGTCAGTAAAGGCCTACAAGGTTTCTCAGAGGATCATTGGGTTTAACTGACGCAGATTTTCTATGGAAAAGTAAAAATCGTTGTATTATAATTAAAACATATTTTCTTGTCTTTGCATATCGCATTCATTTTTGGGTATGCGTATTGTGTTGAGGGAATGGAGGGTTAGTATGAAAAATCTATCGATACGGTTCAAACTTCTGCTTGCGGCTTTACCCATGCTGGTTGCTGCGATCATAGGAATGCTTCTTTTGGCATCCGAAGTCAATGATGCCATGGATGAGTCGGAAAAGATCTACTATGAACAGCTTTACAATGTTACTGATCTTGTGACAACGGCAGACCGTGATCTGTATCAGGCGAGACTGGCTCAGGAGCAGGCTTTTGGAGAGATAATGTCCGGTAATGAGCCTTCTGCGGACTATGTTGATGGTTTTATGGACAATGCCCAGCAGACCTATGACGGAGTCCAGAGCATCAAGGCGATAGTTGAAAAGTACCCTTCTCTTGGAAAGTATTCCGTCGATGGTCATGATATCAATTCTTCCATAGAAAAGTTTGAGTCCAATTTTAAGGCATGGCAGGATCTGGCCAATCCCGAGGGACTTACAGCCAACAAGTACAAACAGGCCGACACCTATTTTGTTATGGTGCGTGAGCCCATCGATGTTATGGGTGAGGTGGTTAAGAGTTATGCCGCCTACGAAAAGGAACAGCTGGAATCCGAGATCCATACAAAGCTTATTTTCATTATTGCGATCATTATAGTGGTACTGCTCATTGTGGTAGCATTTGCCATCTTTATCATCCGCTATATCAGGACCAATCTTGCATATGTTACCGGCAAGATCGAGTCCATTGCCAAAAACGATCTTACTGATACCATCAAGCCTCTGGAGGGTACCGACGAGATATGCACACTCAATCGTGCAGCAAGGGATGTTCAGGGGCACCTTTTGGAGATGATCTCCATGCTTCAGGGATCATCCATGGCACTGGCTGAGTCTTCCACTCAGATGGGTCACAGTACATCAGAGACCTCCGGATCCATCGCACACATCAACAGTGCGGCTTCGGAACTTGCCAATACAGCCACATCCCAGGCAACGGATATTGCTGATATCGCAAAACACATGACCACGGTTGATGAGATGATGCAAAAGAACACCTCCAATGCCAATGCACTTGCAGAGGTTTCTGCTCAGATCCGTCAGGTTACCGATGAGGGACTTCAGAGAGTTGATGGTCTTAAGAACATTACGGACCAGAGCGTAGCTGCCTTTGAGGAGATATTCGAGGTGATCGGTGGTATCGAGGAGTCTACCAAAAAGATCTCTGAGGCATCAAACCTCATTTCTTCCATTGCCAGCCAGACCAATCTGCTGTCACTGAACGCTTCCATAGAGGCAGCACGTGCAGGAGAGGCAGGCAAGGGCTTTGCGGTGGTTGCTGACGAGATCAGGGATCTGTCCGAGCAGTCTGCCAATTCCGTTAATATCATCAACGAGATGCTTGCTGACCTCCAGCACAATACAGACAATGCAGCAAGACAAAGTGACAACGTACGTGAATACGTCAGCCGTCAGAAGGAGGCTGTGGAGGAGACCAGCAACAGCTTTACGGATATCGCAAGCGGTATCCAGAATATCAATGCTACTGTAGATGAGTTACATTCTGCCAACAGTAATCTCAGTGAAGGAGTTGCCAATATTTCCGGCCTCATCGAGAATCTGTCGGCTATCTCTGAAGAAAACGCCGCAACAGCACAGGAGCTCAATGCTACTACTGATACTGTCAACACCAGTGTTGAAGTGCTTGCAGAAAACGGTAACAGTGTAAATCGTTCAGCCCTTGATCTTGAACGTATCATCAAAGAGTTCAAGGTGGACGAGTCAGGCATGCCAGAGGTTGTTGCCGATCAGGAGGATTGACCGGTCTATTCATTCACGAACCGCATGGGGGAGCGGATATGGACAGCATTTTTAAGGGGATGACTCATGTCCAGAGTATTTCAAAAGAGTACCTTGAGGCGGAGTCGGAGTCTATTGCAAAACAGAATCAGGGAGTGCTGTGTACAGTAAGCATACTGTACACAGCAATTCTTGTTGCTTACAACATTATAGTTCCCATCAAGTTTGCAAACTGGGGCATCACCTATATTTACAGAGTGGCGCTGGTGGTTCAGGTTTTTGTATTCCTTTTTATTCTACTCAGGCATTTCAATAAAGAACGTGGTTTCAAAGAGGTTCAGGTCACGTGCCTGATTTTTCAGCTTTATGTCATGGTCTTTGTGATCGTGATCTCAGTGGTTCCTCCATGGATGCCTCAGAGTGCTATATATTTTGCGCCCATTATGATCGGTTTCATCCCGTCCTTTATTTTTACATGGAATGTGACCGCCATGATGACTGTGATAGAATCTGTGGCGCTTATTATAGCCTCCTTCATATTCAAGTCTGAGGAGATATTCTCCATCAATTTTTTCGCGGCGCTTTTAGCCATGTTCATGGGGATATACCTGTCGTTTCTGGTTTACCATTTCCGCAACACTACCTATCAGCAGGGAGAGCTGGTCAAGGAGATGGCCAGAAAGGATGTATTGACGCAGATCTACAACAGAGGTGCGGTGGAGGAAAAGCTCCTTAAGTATATAAAAAAGCACTCAAAAGAGAGACTTACACTTTGTATTGTTGATGTGGATAATTTTAAATCTGTTAATGATTCCCTTGGGCATGCCACGGGAGACCACGTGTTAAAAAGCGTAGCATCAATCCTGCGCAATGTGGGAGGTGACCATGCCATAGTGGGACGCATGGGTGGAGACGAGTTTATGATGTTCTTTAAAAAGGATATCAGTCGCGCCCAGGTTGAGGCATGCCTGGATCGTGTCAGGGCTGACATGCACGGCATAGTAACCGGCAGCCCGGACATAGCCATTACCACCAGCATCGGAGCCTACGAAAAGCCCGAGGGGGTTGAGGTTTTGTACGAGACCATGTTCCAGCGCGCAGACGAGGCGCTTTACAGGGTCAAGAAAAAGGGCAAGGATTCATATGAGTTTTATGTTGAGCAGACAGAGGGTTTGTGATTGATTTATGATTGACGCGTTGCTTAGACATCCGGAGGCTCATATAGAGGCATCCGCGATTCTTTTCAATATCATACTTATTATCTTTTCAGTCAGGCAGACCAGGCGCAAGACCGATGAGTCAAAGGCTTTCAGAAGACTGACTACCTACAGTATGATCATCATCTATACTGAGGTAATCCGCGCCTGGATGCGTGATCTGGTGCCGTCTGTCTGGTCATACTACCTGCTCAATACCACAAATATAGCGTCATATCTCGCTGTTATGCTATACGGCTTTGGACTTATCACCTATCTTAGCTTTGTTTTTGATAAAAAGGTGAATAAGGCGTATAAGATATTTGAGTATGCCTTTATGCTGGTGTATGCGTATTTTATTGTCCGTAACATGTGGGACGGATGTATTTCATTATACAGCTTTGAGGAACACAGATTCCTTCACGGACCCCTTTACTGGTCTGTGGGTATCGGTATGCCCATTTTTGCCTATACCTGCGGATTGATCTTTTTCATTGCAAATGCAAGGAACCTGCGATCCAGATCACGGATGACCATGTATGTGGCGGCGATACTTATGGTCGTGGGTATGGTGGCCCAGCCCCTTTTGGGTAATATCTTTACCTTAAGTGGTCTCATGTCTTCGCTTGTGCTTTTTGTTATATATCTCAGTATAGAGACAGAGGACTATTCCCAGCTTATGGACATGACAGAGTCGCTGGAACAGGCCAGGGAGGAGGCACTGGCTGCCAATGAGGCAAAGAGCACTTTTTTGGCAAACATGTCCCATGAGATACGTACACCTCTTAATGCCTTTATGGGATTAAATGAGATGATCCTCAAGGAATCCCACGATTTTGCGACCATAGACCATGCCAGGGATATGAGACAGGCCGGGGATGCCCTGCTTACCATCATAAATCAGGTTTTGGATATTTCAAAGATAGAGACCGGCAACATAGATTTTGTTGAGGCTGAGTATCATCTTTCGGATATGCTTGATGATGTGGAGATCATCATCGGTTCCCGCGTCAAGGATAAGGGACTTACCTATATCGCCGAGGTGGATCAGGATCTTCCCGATCATCTGATTGGAGATTCGGTCCGTATCCGCCAGATCCTTGTAAATGTTTTAAACAACTCCGTTAAGTACACCATACATGGTGTGGTGGTGCTCTGCGTCAGGGGTGAGATCCGTGATGATAAAAAGATGGAGTTGATGATCCAGATCACCGATACGGGCATAGGCATAAAGGAGGAGGATCTAAAGAATCTTTTTGATTCCTACAAGCGTGTCAATGAAGGTAAGATAAAGGGAGTAGAGGGAACAGGTATAGGTCTTTCCATAGTTAAGAGCTTCGTGGAGAACATGGGCGGAACTATAAAGGTGGAAAGTAACTACGGCATGGGTACCATGACCTATATCACCATTCCTCAGGAATACCTTAAGGGAGATACCATACGTGATGTTTCAGACCGTGAGATAGAGACAAGGCTCGATGATACGGTAACTGAATTTGATGCCACAGGGAAAAAGGTACTTGTGGTTGATGACAATGAGATGAACATCAAGGTGGTCGAGGGCTTTTTAAAGGATACGGGTATCCACGTGACAACTGCCGGTGGAGGCCGTGAGGCTCTTGCCATTCTAAAGATCAAAAAGTTCGATCTCATCCTTTTGGATGCGTTCATGCCTGTAGTGGACGGTCCTGAGGTATTTAGGACCATACGTGAGGACGAGCGTGCCAAAAACCATGATACACCCTGTATCGTACTTACGGCTGATGCCCTGTCCGGATCAGAGAAAAAATATATGGACATGGGCTTTGATGCCTATCTACCCAAGCCTGTTGAGGCAGACAAGCTAAAAGAGGCAGTCAGGTGCTTTTTGAAGGTGGAGAAAAGGGCAAAGGCTGTACAGGAGGATTTCTTTGAGGACAAGGATGAGGAAAAGGAGTTGGATCCTTCGGAGATAGATGCCGAGGAGGGCTTGGCAGCCTGCGGTGATATCCGGGATTACAAGGATCACCTCAGAGGTTTTATCAGCCAGTGGCAGGGCAAGTCCGTTTCCCTCAAAAAATATCTGGATGAGGGCGACTTTAAACAGTATGTCATCACCGTACATGGTGTAAAGACTTCGAGCCGGGCCATAGGAGCTTACGGTCTTGGGGAGATGGCAGACAGGCTGGAGATCGTGGCCAAGGCAGCCATGAAAAATGAGGATCTGGATAAAAATGAAGAGATCCTCATAAATGATACACCGGAATTCCTTGGAATTTATGAGATAGTTGCAAAAAAAGCAGGAGAAATGATAGATGGTTGACTATCTTCTTAGAAATAACAAAGTTACATATGAGGTTGCAGCCATTTTCTTTGACCTGATCATTGTGGTTTTTTTACACCTGATATCGGGGGAGGATACAAAGACTGCCAGGGCATTCCGCAGGATGGCTTACTGCACCCTTTTGATCACACTTTCGGAGGTATTTGCGCCCTTGGATCTGTATCTTCCCAGAGGTTTTTTCTGGAGGGTGCTTAGGGACTACATCGAAGGGACTCAGTTCATCTTTGAGCATTTTGTCCTTTATTTCTTTGCGCTTTATATTACCAGACTTACTAATCATGAACCTCCGCTGTATCTCCTGTACCTGAACAACATGGTGCTTTTATACTCCATAGTTATCATGGGAACAAATCCCTTTACCCATCTTGTGTTCAACTTTGATCCGGTGCAGTGCAAGTTTACTTCCGGCCCCATGTATCTTTGGGGGGGATATTTACCTGCGGTGTATTTTGGGATATATGCTCTGGTGATATATCTGAAGGAGTTTAAAAACATGATGCACAGGGAGAGGTATGCCATATTCTTTACCATCATGCTGGTATTCGGCGTAAGTGCGCTCCAGCCTACCCTGCAGGGTAAGCTGAAACTGGTGGCACTTTTTACCTCACTTGGAGTTTTTATATTATATCTGGCGTTGGAGACCAGGGATTATCAGAGGCTTTTGTCTACTCAGAACAAGCTGATGGAGGCCAGGGAGGAAGCAGCCAATGCCAACAAAGCGAAAAGTGTGTTCATAGCTTCCTTGTCACACGAGATACGTACACCCATGAACGCTATTTTAGGCATCAATGAGGTGATCCTTAGAAACAGCAAGGAGCAGAATGTCCTTAATTATTCCCGGGATATGAAAAAGGCCGGGACAGCCCTTTTGTCCATTATCAATGACGTGTTGGACGTATCCAAGATGGAGGCGGGGCAGTTCAATATCGTGGAGGAAAACTACCACCTGGATGAGATGGTGGATGGGCTGGCACAAAAGCTTAGCGATGGGCTTGCGAAAAAGAAGGTGGAGTACCAGCTTCGCATAAAAGAGGATCTGCCTGATGAGCTTTACGGTGACGAGGACAGACTGTCCCAGGTTTTGTCCAATATCATAGACAATGCCGTAAAGTACACCAAGCGCGGCATCATTGTATTTGATGTAGGCGGTGAGGTTGAGGGTGACTATGTTCATCTGGACTTTACGGTTACCGATACCGGCGTGGGTATCAGGGAAGAGGACATGGGAGAGCTCTTTAAAAACTTCAAGCGCATGGATATGGAAAACAATCGAAGCATCGAGGGTACAGGCCTCGGACTTTCCATAGCAAAGCAGATACTGACTCTTATGGGCGGCACCATCGAGGTGAAGAGTACCTACGGCAAGGGCTCCATTTTTACCGTTCATATCTCGCAAAAGATCATAAGCGACATGACGGTGGAACAGCACAGGCAGAATATGCTAAACGGTGTGGCGGATAAAAAGCGTCTCAAGCATGCTACCGGAAAGAGATTTTTAGTGGTTGACGATAACGAGATGAACTTAAAGGTGGCTGATGCATTTTTGAATCAGAGCAAGGCATCCATAAAGACCATGAAAGACAGTGAGGAGGCTCTAAAGGAGCTTGCAACCATCCCTTATGATCTGATCTTTTTGGATGATCTGATGCCGGGATTAAACGGCCCTGCGCTTTTGCTTCGTACCAGAAAGTTTGAAAACAATCCCAATGCCCATACACCTGCCATCATCATGACGGCCAAGACCTCAAAGCGTGACAAGAAGGAATATGAGAGGATGGGATTTGAGGGCTTTATTGCCAAGCCTCTGGTAGAAGAGGAGGTGGCTGAGGTGGTAAACAGGTTTATCTAATCTGCTACAAACCCGAAGTTTTGTTTATTGCACTTTGCATAAAGTAAGCATACAATCCTCATTAAGAACGAGAAATCTATGTTTGCGCCATTTCGGCGGATCAGGAGGGACGTATGGCATCTTTAGCAGAGAACATGAAGCATGCTGCGGAGCGTCAGGCATTTTCCGTAGCCATAGATTCTTTCCTTAAAAATGTTGGAAAGAAAAACTGGAATGAACGTACAAAGACATATCTTAAGCTTGTTGATATGACGGAGAAGTTCTGGGGCAAGGGTAATGAAAAGACCATGACCGCAGTACGTACCGCTATTTCCGATCCCAACAACAGATGGGTCAGATTTATCAACAAGATCATTGATGAGAGCAATCCCAAGTTTGCAAAGAAGTTTATACTGAATCTGGGCTATGAAGCCTTTTTCCGCGGCACAAAGATGATCCGTGCCAACCGTGAAAAGTACCAGTGCAATATCCCTTGGCTCATTCTTTTCGATCCCACCATGGCATGTAATATGCACTGTGTAGGCTGCTGGTCAGGCACATACGGTCACAAGGCAAACCTTACCTTTGACGAGATGGACAAGATCGTCACAGAGGGCAAGGAGCTGGGCGTATACCTGTATATGATGACAGGTGGTGAGCCCATGGTGAGAAAGGCAGATATCTTGAAGCTTTGTGAGAAGCACAGCGACTGTCTCTTTGTGGCTTATTCCAATTCCACGCTTATAGACGAGGCTCTTTGTGAGAGGATCGTAGAGCTTGGAAATCTGACATTCATGCTTTCCATCGAGGGTACTCCCGAGACCAATGATGCCCGTCGTGGAGACGGACATTATGCGGCTGTGATGAAGGCTATGGATCTTCTTCAGAAGCATGGCATCGTTTATGGTACATCGATCTGCTACACCAGGGACAATATCG
>CAMODS010000039.1 GCA_946611525.1 uncultured Lachnospiraceae bacterium
CCTTTGCATCACTGTCGTTGTAAACATAGACCTTTACCACGACCTCCTGAGGTGCAACAGCCCGTGAAGCGGCGCTTTCCTCTATCGGTGCACTTTTGTCTGCAGTTTCCTCCACAGGATGATCACCATCCACGGCCTCATCCAACGATGCATTATCATGTGTAGTCTCAACCTCATCACAGGATCCTGCACTCTCAAAATAGGACTCTTTTCCACAGCCGGATAAAGCCGCCGATACCATAATAAAAAGAGCGGCTATGATCAGTATTGTCTTTTTCATAAATGGACCTCCCTTATGCCGTCGGAGATCCGATGTTTGATCATTCACCTTATTCTAATCTAATTTTATGAAAATAACAAGTTGAATATATCTAAAATATTCGTTATGATTGACTCATGAAAGCAGGTGTATATAGTGCAAAAAAGAAAAGCGGCGAGACTTATTTCCGTGCCAATATCACCAGAAACGGAAAGCACATCAGCCTCGGAAGCTTTGCCACAGAAGATGAGGCTTCAGGGGCGTATGAGGATGCGCGGGCCATTTTTGCAAATGAGGACATTACCCTGCTCAATCTTAAAAGTCATATTAAAGATCTGCACATAGACAAGGCTATCACCGTCATAAATTTCAGGGACAACCACATCTACATAAAGACACCCATATACTTGGGAACCGGCTTTTTTACTTACTTCCTGGATGGTGTAGGAGAGCTTAAGTTTGACAATGACGACCTCTTTTATTACAGCTCACACAGGATACTGGTCCATGACGGTCATCTGTATGTAAATGACTATGGTATGCAGTACGGCATACTTGCCAGATACGGTATCAAAAACTTTGCCGTGCCGGGACGTGACTATTCTTTTGCAAACGGAGATGAGCTGGATTTCAGGCACCAGAATATCATAGTGATAAACAAATACCACGGCGTCCGTCAGGAGACCTACCACGGGATCCCTGTGCATGCCGCACGGATACAT
This sequence comes from uncultured Lachnospiraceae bacterium, assembly GCA_946611525.1. GTDB lineage: Bacteria > Bacillota > Clostridia > Lachnospirales > Lachnospiraceae > JAILEN01. The sequence goes on from CAMODS010000039.1 coordinate 982, forward strand.
ATCAACGGAGAATACCTTATCGGCAGGTTTCCTACAGACTCCGAAGCCGCCGTAGCCTACAATAAAGCAGTTGATGCCGCGACGGATCACGGCATCAGAAAAAACTTTATTCAAAACTATGTCCTGGAGTACACTCCCAAGGAATATGCGGATATCTATACCCGTATCGCCCTGCCGGATAAATACCTGGCGTATCTTAAAGATTCTTCGCTACGCTTAAGATGACAACCGGTCATCCTGAGGGCACAGCCCGAAGGATCCTTCTACTTCAAAAACTCCTTAACCTCATCAGCCATAGCATCCACGTCACACACAATATCATGCAGCACCTCTGCGTCGAAAAGCTCCTTAACAGCGTTCGGTATCTCAACCCCTGATATGGTCTGAAGCTTTTTGGTAAGCTCAAGATCAGACTTGTCATTGAGCCTTCCCAGATCCTCTGTTTTAGCCAGAGCCTCCAGTACGTATCGGGTAAACTTATAGGGGCTTGCAGTGGAAGCAATGATCATGGGACTCTTTGCCGAGCTTCCTTCACGATACCTGTATGCAACTGCTGAAGCAACCGCTGTATGTGTGTCGATAACATATCCGGTAGTATGATATACCCTGCTTATCTCATCAGCTGTGGCGTTTTCATTTGCAAAGCCACCATAAAAATCGGTCAGATGGCTTCTCATCTCATCAGTGATCTCATACTTGCCTGTATTCTTTAGCTGCTCCATAAACTCTGCAGTCTTTTTATCATCATCCCCTGTGATGTGGTATATAAGCCTCTCCAGGTTACTGGAGATCAAAATATCCATGGAGGGTGATGTGGTCAGTACAAATTCACGGTTCCTGTCATATACACCGGTGCCAAAGAAATCATAGAGCACCTTGTTCTCATTTGAAGCACAAACAAGCTTTCCTACGGGAAGCCCCATCTGCTTGGCATAGTAGCAGGCCAGGATGTTTCCAAAGTTTCCTGTGGGCACCGTCACATCCACAGTGTCGCCTGAGCTTATTATCTTATCCGCCACCAATCTGGTATATGCATACACATAGTAGCAGATCTGGGGAACCAGTCGGCCTATATTGATGGAGTTTGCACTGGAGAGGATGTATCCTCTTTTCTTTAGCTCATCCTTTAATGCCTCGTCCCCGAATATCTTCTTTACTCCGGTCTGGGCCTGATCAAAATTGCCTCGGATGGCAATGACCCTGGTATTGTCTCCCTTCTGGGTCACCATCTGGCGCTCCTGGATAGGGCTGACCCCGTCTTTAGGGTAAAACACCACGATGCGTGTGCCGGGCACATCGGCAAAGCCCGCCAGAGCAGCCTTTCCGGTATCACCGGAGGTAGCTGTGAGGATTACTATCTCTTCCTTTACATTATTCTTTTTTGCTGCCGTAGTCATAAGATGAGGCAGGATGGAAAGTGCCATATCCTTAAATGCAATGGTGGCACCGTGGAAAAGCTCAAGATAATACACACCTGCTTCATTCCTGATAGGTGCTATTGCCGGTGTGTCAAACTTTTTGTCATAGGCCGCATCGATACAGGACTTTAGCTCCTCCTCCGTAAAATCTGTAAGGAAAAGCTTCATCACCTCATAGGCAACTCTCTGATACGAATAACCCGCCAATGTATCAAGGCCTATATCCAGCTTCGGGATCTCTGTGGGCACAAAAAGCCCTCCGTCTGTGGACAATCCCTGAAGTATAGCCTCTGAAGCTGTAGCAGTGATGTTTTTGTTTCTGGTACTTACATAATGTAATGACATGGTTTCTCTCCTCTATTTTAATTTGTTATATTCCCTCGCTGACAGGCTGCCGGACTTTATGGCAGAGTACTTACCATACATCCTGTTGCCAAAGGCATCCTTTACATATCCTCTGACCTGTACATAGTATGTTGGATAGATCCCCATTCGGATCCCTGATCTTATCTTTTTGCCGGTCACTCCGGTGCCTGCGGACAGATCGTAGTTCTTCTTTTTGGTGCCTGACTTCATATTTGAAGATCTGCTGATCCTCATGGTATAGCCGTCTATGGCGCCGCCATTTTTTACGGACACCGTAGCAGTGGCATAGTTGTCATACAGCCACGACTCCGTGCCATACATTTTCACCTCTGTCACCTTAGGCTTTTTAATGGACAGTGCACTCTTTTTAAAGGATAAAACATAATCCCCGCCCACTGAATTTGTCACAGTACCGTCATCTGAAGCAGTTGTGGTGCCTGCCACCCTGATGTAGTAGAGTCCCTTTTTCAGATTGAGTGTGATACTGTTTTTTGATCCGGTATCAAAGCAGTCCAGGCTCTCTCCCTTTTCATTGTAGAGATCCACATCCCAGCTCCTGCTCTGTCCGTCCACTACTGCAGGGCCAAAGGTAAGCTTTGCCTTTGCGGCTTTTGAAACTCTAAATTTGTAAAAGTCCACATCTGAGCTTCTGGATATACTGCCGTAGTAATCTGTATCGGAGATGATACTGTCCGCCTTTTCAGAGGTGTCATTATTCTCGGTCTCCCAGTTTTGCGTCGTTGAAAAACCAAAGGTGATCTTGAAGGAAGCATCCCATCCCCGGTATGCCGGCTCCACTATGAGATAAAAGGTCTCTCCGGCTGATGCTCCATAGGAAGGCATACTGTATGCAGATCCTGTCTGTGGATCTACCACAACCTTTCCATCCGCATCCTTTAGGGTGGTGGTGATGGTGTAATTGTCTCCCTGGGCGGTGGTTGCCACTTCGATGGTTATCTTTCCTGCCTCGGTGGTGGTAAACTTGTACATCTTTGAATCACCGCTGTTTGAAAGCTTTACGGTAACCGAAGTGTTAAGCTTCGCATCTGTGGCAGTTGTCTTGGCAGAAACCGCTCCCGACGGCATCAGACCAATCACTATAAGCAGACTCAGTAAAAATAAGATTATCCTTTTCATAACCGGACTCCTTTTAAATCTACCAAATTGCATCTATAAAACCAGCTAATAGTAACATAAAACGCCGTAAACCGCAACAAACCCGCCAAAAATGACGGGTTGATTTCAGCACTTTTTTCATTTTATAACAATAAAGCGTCAGTCACCCGGCGTTTTCATGTAGTCAGGCGGATGTCCCTTCTGGCAAGTGAAAGGGGAAGCTCGAGTCCATGGTCACATAAAAGCTTTTCGTCCGAAAGGATCTTTTCACTTTCACCATCCGCTATTATCCTGCCTTCATCCAAAAGTATGGTCCGGGGACAGGTATCTAAAATGAAATCCAAATCGTGAGAGGTGATAAGCTTTAAGGCATCAATCTCATTTAAAATAGAGATCAGATTTTTGCGGTTTCTGGGATCAAGGGCTATAGATGGTTCATCCATTATGATCACATCCGGCTTCATGGATAAAATCGTTGCTATTGCCGCCAGCTTTTTCTCCCCTCCCGAAAGTTTGTAATTGTGCTTTTTTCTCAGATCCTCTATGTGCACCTTCGCCAAAGCCTCGTTTACGCAGGCCAGAACCTCTTCCTCAGAAAGGCCGTAGTTTCTCGGTCCAAAGGCCACATCCTCTTCCACCGTGGATAAAAAAAGCTGGTTGTCCGAGTCCTGGAAAACATAGCCGATATGCTCCCTGATATGCTTTAGGTTATCCTTTTTTACGGCATGGTTTGCTATCGTCACACTGCCCTCATACTCCGGCAAAAGACCCACTAAAATCTTCATAAGAGTGGACTTCCCGATACCGTTGGCTCCTATTATTCCTATACTTTCTCCCGATTCGGCAGAAAACGTCACATCAGATAGTACTTCATTATTATCCTCATATGAAAAACTCAGATGATCGATCTTTAAGAGATTTTTTATATCTTTTCCATGTCCCGACTGCATATATCACACAGGATCCGCCATACAAGCGACTCCGCTCCTTTCTTCAAACAAACAGACTTCCTATAACGTAAATAAGATCAGTATACCTCATAAGTAAAAACACGGTAATAAAAATAACCGGATAAAATATATCTGAAAGTGTCGGCCTTTTTACCGAAAGTGAAAAATCTCCGTTGAACCCACGTAACAGCATACTGTCATATACCGCCGTTGCCCGGTCCATACTGCGCAAAAGCCACTGTCCCACTAAAGTACCCCAGGCCTTGTAATGAATGCCCTTTTGTGAGGGTGCACGAAGGGAATAGGCATCAGAAATGCGTCCTGCCTCCTCTCCCATTATGATAAAATACCTGTCTATAAGAAGCACCACCATGATCACTATCTTTGGTACATGCAGGATCCTTAAAGCTCCGCAGATATCCTCTATGGATGTAGTTGCAATAAGGATATATGCCGAAAGAACAGCATAAAGACCTTTTATAAGAAGTGTAAGCATGGATATCATCCCCCCGGTAACGGTAATGCCACCTAAAGTTGCCACAGGTATCCTGTCAAAAAAAGGATTAAAAATACCCACAAAAAGTACCAGCGGCAGGATCAGACGCATGCGATACAGACCGTCCAAAAAGGACAGTTCTCCCACCACAAATCCAAATATCAGGTATATGCCCATGGATAGTGTAGGGATCAAAGCATATTTCGGGAATGATACCGTTGTCAGAATGAACATAACAGAAACAAGCAATTTGCCCAAAGGATGAAGCCTGTTCATCCAATGGGCTCGTTGCTGCAGTGTATGTATTGTATGGAGTTCATACAGCCTCGCAGAAATTCCGCGTGACTTAAATGACCGGATCTGTCTCATTCTTTTTATTGCCGAAGAACTTAAATGCCATGCAGGCTCCTACTGTCACCGCCACGACCACAAGGGCTCCCACTATACCGGAAAAGCTGGTGCCTGCGGCACTGTCGCTGTTTGCAAAGGCATAATCAGGCAAAAGTGATGTGGTCTCCTGTATAGCCTGTGCCTTCTCATATGCACCACCTGCTGCCTCAAGCTCGCTGGTGCCTGCCACCTGCTCCATGGACCACTCAAGTCCATCGGGATAAGCAGAAGCAAACAGGGAAACTCCGCCGCCGCAAACTGCAGCTGCCACCGCAAGAGTGATTATCGTAGCCTTAAATGTAAGCCGGCCCTCTGTTTCACTCTTTTCGCCTACGCCCCACAAAAGCTCAGGACGTGCCTCATATATAAAGATCAAAACTGCTGCTGTGATCAGGCCTTCCACTGCGCCGATCGCCAGATGGATGGGCTGCATTGTAGCTACGAAAAATGAGAACGGAAGCTCACTGACACCTGAGAGTAATGTCTCGAGTGATACAGAGAATGCTCCAAGCTGAAGTGTAACAACACATCCTAAAACAGATGCCAAAAGGATCTTTCCGCGGCTGGCACCCTTTTTCATCATAGGTCTCCAAAACACCAATGCACCGATAAAGCAGCCATAAAATGCCATGTTCCACACATTGCACCCCAAGGCTAAAAGACCTCCGTCGGCAAACAAAAGGCATTGGACTAATAGCACTCCTATCATGGTAAGGAATCCTGCAAAGGGACCAAGGAGCGCAGAAAGCATCATCCCTCCGCAAAGGTGTCCGGATGATCCTGTCCCGGGTATGGTAAAGTTTAACATCTGGGTAGCAAATACAAAAGCACCCATAACTCCCATAACAGGGATCTTTTTCGGGGTATTCTCATCCCTGACGTATTTAACCGAAACTCCTGCTGCCACCGTTGATAATGCGTACATGGTACCTGCCACTGCCGGCGATACCAAAGCGTCTGCCATATGCATATTTCTCTCTCCTTAAAAAATAAACTTCGCAGGCAAAGCTTTCAAACTGCTGCCAAACGATCATCTGCAACAGTTTTCTTAAGCCAGCCTCCGAAGTCAGATTATATAGGATATAAAATACCTGCACAAGCCCCCCGGGGGGTTAAAAATTTAAAAACCGCAGGTCTTATTTTTTCTCTATGTACTTTTCTGCCGTAAGAAGCTCTGCACAAAGCACAGCGCCGCCTGCAGCACCACGTACGGTATTGTGTGAAAGGCCTACGAACTTCCAGTCATAGATGGAGTCCTCTCTAAGTCGGCCGATGGATACTCCCATACCGCGCTCGAAATCCACGTCCAGCTTTACCTGAGGTCTGTTGTCATCTGTCAGGTACTGGATAAAGTGCTCCGGAGCTGAAGGAAGCTTTAGCTCCTGGGGACGTCCGGAATATGATGTCATAGCCTCGATAAGCTCCTCCTTTGTGGCCTTTTTGCGAAGCTTTACAAAGGCCGTGGCAGTATGGCCGTTTAAGATGGGCACCCTGATACACTGACTGGTGATCTTAATATCGTCAGCGGGTACTATGACACCGTTTTCGATATGACCCCAGATACGTAAGGGCTCCTTTTCACTCTTTTCCTCTTCACCACCGATGTAGGGAATGATATTGCCCTCCATCTCGGGCCAGTCAGCAAAGGTCTTGCCGGCGCCGGATATAGCCTGGTAGGTGGAAACCACTGCCTCATAGGGCTCAAAGCCTGCCTTTTTCCATGCATTCAAAACCGGTGTATATGACTGTATGGAACAGTTGGGCTTTACGGCAATAAAGCCGCGGCTGGTACCCAGTCTCTTTTTCTGGTACTGGATGACATCCATATGCTCGGGATTGATCTCGGGCACCACCATGGGCACGTCAGGAGTCCAACGATGTGCAGAGTTGTTGGAAACCACGGGAGTCTCTGTCTTTGCATACTCCTCCTCGATAGCCTTTATCTCATCCTTTGTCATGTCCACCGCAGAAAAAACAAAGTCAACCTCAGATGCTACAGCCTCAACCTCGTTTACGTTTTTAACAACAATATCCTTAACTGACTGAGGCATGGGTGTGTCCATCTTCCATCTGCCGGATACACAGTCCTCATAGCGCTTGCCTGCGCTTCTGGGAGATGCCGCAATGGTTGTAACCTCAAACCAGGGATGGTTCTCCAAAAGTGAGATGAATCTCTGACCCACCATTCCTGTTCCGCCCAGGATACCTACTTTCAACTTTTCCATACTGTACCTCTCTCTTCTATGCTTTACCTAATTAAACTAACTCATATTACCACAAAACCTTTTCATCTGCAATAATCCCATTGATTTTACGTCCGACAGGATGGATCCGGGGTTATCCCTGTAAAAAAACGGCGGATCCCATGAGGGACCCGCTGTAGGTAAATAAAAAGTGGAGATATTATAAGGTTTCCACATATTTTTGAATGTTGGAGGCATTGACATACTTTTCTGTCTCATCCCCGTGGGTAACCACCAGGGTAGGTGCCTGCATAACTCCGAACTTTTGAGTCAGCTCAGGCTCCTCCTCTGCGTCTATGATGACATACTCCTCATTTTCAAGCATCCTCTCCGCCTTTGCACAGTTGGGGCAGGTCTTTGTGGTGAAAAGATACTTTATGGTGCGGTCACTTTCATCAATAGTCATCTCGCCCTCATGAAGTACCACCTCGGAGGAAGTCTCTGACGAGCTATCCATGTCAAAGGTGATCTGCGCCGAGGAAAGATCCGGCGTCACCTCATGCATCTCTGCACTGGAGGTGTCGGGACGGTCATAGCCTGCGGAGGATAAAAGCTCCTCCTTTTTATCCTGGATCTGATCCAAAAGCTCCGATATCCTCTCGCTGTCACTCATAATGGTAGGGCGCCCCTGTTTAACTTCTATATGACGACCGCCAACCTCATAGAGCTTGCGGTTCTTGTACTCCTGGAGCTTGCCCTCGTTCCAGTTCTGTATGGGACGATAGTAGCCGGTAATACGGCTGTAAGTCTCGGTGGCCTTGCCACACTTAGGACAGGTCTTTACCTCACCTGTGAGATAGCCATGCTCCTTACACACAGAATAGGTGGGTGACAAGGTGTAGTAGGGCAGCTTATAGTTTTCTGCAATGGTGCGTACAAGCTTTGCGGCTGACTGCCAGCTGGGAAGCTTTTCACCCAAAAATGCGTGGAACACTGTACCCGATGTATAAAGTGTCTGAAGCTCATCCTGGATATCAAGTGCTTCAAAAATGTCTGCGGTATAGTCAACAGGAAGGTGCGATGAATTGGTGTAATAAGGTGTATCGCCCTCGTTACCCGCTGTCTTGATGTCGGGATAATGAGCCACATCATGCTTAGCAAGCCTGTAGGATGTGGACTCTGCCGGTGTGGCCTCAAGGTTGTAGAGATCGCCGTACTGCTCCTGATAGTCGGAGAGACGCTCTCTCATGTGATTGAGTACATCCTTGGCAAACTCCTGGGTCTCCTTGTGTGTGAGATCCATACCCAGCCACTTTGCATTGAGACCCACCTCGTTCATGCCCACAAGTCCAATAGTAGAGAAGTGGTTGTTGAAGGTGCCGAGGTAATGCTTGGTATAGGGATAAAGTCCCTCATCCAAAAGCTTGCTTATGACATTCCTCTTGATCTTTAAGGAACGGGCGGATATGTCCATCATACGATCCAGACGTGTATAGAAATCATTCTCGTCCTTGGCCAGGTATGCGATCCTGGGAAGATTTATGGTGACAACTCCAACCGAACCTGTGCTCTCGCCGCTGCCGAAAAAGCCGCCGGACTTTTTGCGAAGCTCACGAAGATCCAGACGGAGCCTGCAGCACATACTGCGGACATCCGAAGGCTCCATGTCGGAATTGATATAGTTTGAGAAATAAGGTGTACCGTATTTTGCGGTCATCTCAAACAAGAGACGGTTGTTCTCCGTATCGGACCAGTCAAAGTCCTTTGT
>CAMODS010000040.1 GCA_946611525.1 uncultured Lachnospiraceae bacterium
TAAGACTACGCCATCGGTGCCGAAAAGTGCCCGCTCCTCGGTAAATTTTGTATCCTTGTACTCCATTTTCGTTCCTCCTTAAAAAGATTCTTGCTTTGCTCAGAATGACAACATAGGGCTGCCTGGCCCGGCGTGACAACAGGGAACTTCGCTTAAGATGTCATCAGCTTTTCGCACAGCGCCATGCGTTCCTTTGTGGGAGCGCTGTTTTCAAATGTAACGCTTCCTTTATGCTCCGGCGGGTTGGAAAGCCCGGCGACATCAAGTCGCCTTTTTAACTCCTTAGCCGTACCGTAGGATCCGTCGAAGATCTCAACCTCTTCTCCCAAAACCTCGCTTATCACATCCGCCACGAAGGGATAGTGGGTACAACCCAAAACCGCCGCGTCCACCTGGTGGGATCCTCCCACCCTGTAAACTGCCAAAAGCTCTGTAAGGAACTTTCGGAGCTTTTGGGAGTCCAACTCACCACGCTCCACAAATTCCATAAGCCCCGGTGCTCCTAAGGGTATGACATCCGCATCACCACCAAAGCGGTTCAAAAGCTTGTGGAACTTTTCCTCCCTTACTGTCATGGGTGTAGCCAACACCAGCACCCGTCCTGTGGGGTACTTTTCCACAGCAGGCTTTAATGCAGGCTCTATACCCACCAGCGGAACCTCCGGATACATCTGTCTTAAAACACGGACCGCTGCAGAAGTGGCCGTATTGCAGGCTATTGCACAGGCCTTTGCCCCACGCTTTAAAAAGCTTTTTGTGTGCTCAATGGTTAAAGTCCTTACCTCCTCGGTAGTCTTGGTCCCATAAGGAGCGTTTTTTGAATCCCCGTAGTATAAAAAGTCCTCGTTTGGCATGAGACGCACCATCTCCCTTAAGACACTGATGCCTCCTACGCCTGAGTCAAAAACCGAAATAAAATTATCCATGTCTCTTTTGTCTCCTAGTTGTACTCCCCACATTTTATAGATAAAACCTTAAAAAAGCAACCATATTGTTAAAACATAAAAACCGTGATATAATAACGATTCATAAGCAAGAAACAGAAGGGAGCAGCTATGGCCAGACTCAGCAGATTTGATATATTGGAAGGTAACGACCGCAGACCCCGTCGGATGTGCAAAAACTGCGGGTGTGCCCTCGCCAGCTCAGTTGTCGGCGATCTATGCCAGAACTGCAAAGATGACGCCATCTACAAGGAAGTCCGCAAATATGTGGAGGAGAACGATGTCGGCGAGTACGAAGTGGCGGAGAAGTTTGACATCCCTGTGGAGTCAGTCCGGCGCTGGATCAAGATGGGTTACATGGATTACAAAAAAAATAACTAAAATAAAAGCAGGCGGTTCCAACAAAAACCGCCTGTTTTTTTATGCATTCACTATTTTCCCCGTATAGAGCTGATAGTACTTGCCCTCCTCGGATATGAGCTCATCATGACTTCCCCTCTCTATGATACGTCCCTGATCCAAAACCATGATACAGTCGGAATTTCTGATGGTGGACAGCCTGTGAGCTATCACGAAGGTGGTACGCCCATGCATCAGCCGGTCCATACCGTCCTGTACCAGCTTTTCTGTCCTGGTATCAATAGAGGATGTAGCCTCATCAAGGATCAGCACCGGCGGATCTGCAATGGCCGCTCTGGCTATGGCCAAAAGCTGTCTCTGTCCCTGTGAAAGGGATGCTCCGTTTCCTGTAAGCACTGTATCATATCCCTCAGGAAGCCTGCGGATAAAGCCGTGGGCATTGGCAAGTTTTGCCGCTGCCTTTACTTCCTCATCCGTGGCGTCCAGCTTTCCATATCGTATATTGTCCGCCACAGTGCCGGTGAAAAGCTGCGTATCCTGAAGCACAATTCCTAACGACCTTCTCAGATCCTCCTTTTTTATCTTGTTGATATTGATGCCGTCATATCTGATCTTTCCGTCAGCTATATCGTAAAATCTGTTTATCAGATTCGTGATCGTGGTCTTGCCTGCGCCGGTAGCTCCCACGAAGGCTATCTTTTGTCCCGGCTTCGCATAGAGCGTGATATTGTGTAGTACAGTCTTTTCCGGAACGTAGGCAAAATCTACATCATCAAATACCACTTCGCCCCTTTGTCTCTGATAAGTGGTGGTACCATCTGCTGCATGGAAATGCTTCCAGGCCCAGACTCCGGTATGCTCCTCGCACTCTTTTATCTCGCCTGATTCCTCCTTCGCATTTACAAGGGTCACATAACCCTCATCTGTCTCAGGCTCCTCATCTATAAGGGCAAAGATACGCCGTGCCCCCGCCATGGCCATGACTATAAAGTTGAGCTGCTGGCTTATCTGGCTGATGGGCATGTTAAAGCTCTTGTTGAAGGTCAAAAAGCTGGCAAGCTTTCCGAGTGTAAGTCCCGTCCAGCCGTTAAGGGCAAGTATGCCTCCAACCACTGCAACCAGTACATAGCTTACATTTCCAAGCTGGGCATTTGCAGGCATCAGTACGTTGGCATAGGTATTGGCCTTGCTGGCGGAGTCAAAAAGCTGTTCGTTAAGCTCATCAAACCTTTCGATGGCGGCCGCCTCGTGGTTGAATACCTTTACCACCTTCTGGCCGTTCATCATCTCCTCAATATTGCCGTTTACCGTAGCCAGATCCTTTTGCTGTTGCACAAAATACTTGCCCGAAAGACCTGCAAGCTTTCCGGTGACAAGGAGCATCACTCCCACCATAAGAAGGGTTACCACCGTAAGAGGTATGGACAGCCTGATCATTGATACCAGCACTGCGATGATGGTAAGTGCTGAGTTAAAGGCCTGGGGTATGGTCTCGGATATAAGCTGCCTTAGGGTGTCGATATCATTGGTATAGGTGGACATGATATCGCCGTGGGCATTGTTGTCAAAGTATCTAACTGGCAGCTTTTCCATGTGTGTAAACATGGTATCACGAAGCTCCCTAAGAGTCCCCTGACCAATATAGACCATAATAAGCCTGTAAACATAGGTAGCCGCCACTCCGGCTGCATAGAAGCATGCCACCCTTCCGATGGCATGTAAAAGTGGCGTAAAGTCCCTGCTTTTTGTCTGAAGCATGGGCTGGATGTAGTCATCTATAAGCGTCTGCATAAACAGTGTCCCCTGAACATTGCAGAGCACCGATATCACAATGCACACAAAGACCACGATGAACCTGAACTTATATCTGTCCATCAAAAACCTGAACACCCTGCCGAGGGATTCACGGTTTTGGATGAAGTCTTCTTTGGTAAGTTTTTTTCTGGGCTGTCTGGCCATCAGCACTCACCTCCTTTCGAAGACTCTGCAGGTGCTTTTTCATCACCCTGCTGCTCATCAAAGTCACCATTGCCCTCACCGGTCTGTGACTCATATACCTCTCTGTAGATATCATTGGATCTAAGGAGGTTTTCATGGGTGTCAAAGCCATTGACTCTGCCGTCGTCCATAACTATGATGCGGTCGGCATCCTGCACTGATGAGATGCGCTGGGCGATGATTAGCTTTGTGGTGCCGGGAATCTCTTCACGAAAGGCCCGTCTGATATTGGCGTCAGTGGTAGTGTCCACTGCACTGGTGCTGTCATCAAGTATCAGTATTTTAGGCTTTTTTAAAAGTGCTCTTGCGATACAAAGTCTCTGGCGCTGACCACCGGATACATTGGTACCGCCCTGAGTGATCATAGTGTTATATCCATCCGGCAGCTTTTCAATAAACTCATCCGCACATGCCAAAACGCAGGCGCGTCTGCACTCCTCATCAGAGGCATCCGGATCGCCCCAGCGAAGATTCTCATAGATGGTTCCGGAGAAAAGCACATTCTTCTGGAGTACTACTGATACCTCATCCCTCAGCTTTTCTATATCATATTCCCTCACGTCCCTGCCGCCTACCTTTACGCAGCCCTCATTGACATCATAGAGTCTGGATATGAGGTTGACCAGTGAAGTCTTTGCGCTGCCGGTACCACCAACGATACCGATGGTCTCCCCGCTTTTAATGTGGATATCTATATCGGAAAGAACAAAGTCCTCTGCACTCTTGTGATATCCAAAGTTTACATGGTCAAAATCGATGCTTCCGTCAGAAACCTCCATAACCGGAGTGTCGGGGTTTTTGATATCCGGCTCCTCGTCCAACACCTCAACTATACGCTCTGCCGAAGCAGTGGACATGGTGATCATGACAAAGAGCACCGCCACCATCATGAGACTTATCAGGATGCTCATGCAATATGTCATAAGCTGGGTAAGTTTACCCACACTAAGTCTGCCGTTTACCACATCAATGGCACCGAACCATGAAAGAAGAAGTATCACCACATAGACGGTACCCATCATGATGGGCATGGCCACTACCATGATCTTTTCTGCCTTTACAAACATCCTGTAGATGTTTTCAGAAGCAGTCTTAAACTTTTTCGTCTCGTAATCCTCGCGGACATAGGCCTTGACTACTCGTATGGCAGAGACGTTTTCCTGTACGGAGTTGTTGAGCTCGTCATATTTTTCAAACACCGCAGTAAACACTTTTTTTACAATGGGCAAAAGTATGATCATGATGATCACCAAAAATACAAGTGCACCAAGGTATATCATGGAAAGCTTCGGGCTTATGGAAATCGCCATAACAAGAGCAACGATAAGAGAAGCCGGGGCGCGCATGCCCATCCTGAGTATCATCTGAAAGGCATTTTGTATATTGGTCACATCGGTGGTAAGCCTGGTGATCAGGGATGAAGACGAAAACTTGTCTATATTCTTAAAGGAATAGGTCTGGATCTTTCTAAACATGGCTGATCTGAGATTTTTGGCAAGACCTGCCGATCCGATCGCACCATACTTTCCTCCGGCGATACCTGCAAAAAGTCCTATCAGGGCAACCAAAAGCATAAAGGCACCGTCTATCAGCACACGGCGCATATCCCCGTTTCCTATTCCGTCATCGATGATGGATGCCATATAACCGGGCATGATCATCTCCATTGCTACCTCAAGTAGCATAAACAGCGGCGTAAGCACCGCCGCTGTTTTATACTCTTTTATGTGTGATAAAAGCTTTTTAACCAAAATTATCCCTCGTCTTCCTCGTTCATCTTGAACCGACTGACAATATCTGAGAGTGAATCGGAGACTTCTTTCTGCTCCTGAGTCATATCGTAAACGTTGCTTACCATACCGGAAACATCATTTACGATGTTGGTGACCTCAGATGAGGATGTAGCTGTCTCTGTAGCAGACTCTGCGATGGAGCCAACAGCTGCATTGACCTGCTCCATGGACTCGCGGATATACTGTACCATCTCTGCGATCTTGTCAGTCAGGTTACCAAAGGACTCAGCATCACGTCCGTACTGCTCACCCACCTCAATGAAGTGATCATAATCCGGAGTAACTGTATCCTGTACAAAGCTTAAGAGCTCACCTGAGTCACGGTTCAGTGAAGCGAATGCATCCTGAATAGCGGAAATGGTATCCTGGATCTTGTCAACTGCTGCCTTGGTATCGGTAGCTAAGCTGTTGATCTCGGATGCAACCACTGCAAATCCGCGTCCATGCTCACCGGCACGGGCCGCCTCGATGGAAGCGTTAAGTGAAAGCAGGTTGATCTGATCTGCGATATCTGAAATAGCTTCGGCAAGTGTACCGATCTCGCTGACCACCTCTGCCTTTTTGGAAGCCTCCTTAAGAGCAGCTCCTCTGGCCTGAGCCACGGAAACAGCATTCTCGCTTGCCTCTTTGGACTCCTTAACTATGCCGTTAGCACGCTCCTTGATCTTTTTAACCTCTTCCTCAATAGCCTGAGTCTCCTCTGCCAGCTGGAGTACTGACTGGTTGACTTCGTTGGCGGAAGCGGAAACCTGCTCGGTAGCAGCTCCGGTATTTGCCATAGCATCATTTACACGGATCATGGAGCTCTGAACATTCTCAAACTGACTGGTAAGATCCGTTGCCACTCCGCCTATCTCGCCGGAGGAGTAGTTTACCCTGTTGGAACCTTGCATGATGCCACGGATAACGTTACTGTTGTTTTCGTACATGCTGTTTAATGCATCACTCATGGCACCGATCTCATCCTTACGGTTGATCTCCACAGGCTTGATGGTAAAGTTTCCGTCTGCCAGATCCTCAGCAAACTTCTCAACCTTGATCATAGCCTTGGCAACACCTGATGACTGAAGCAATACAGCTACTGCACAGATAATAAGAGCGATAACGGTAATAACGATGCCGATCGTCCTCATGTGGTCGATGGGCTCATTTATCTTGTCAACCGAAACTGTAATACCAAGCTTCCAGTTGACTCCGGGAATAGTGGCATAGTATACATTGTATCCGCCACCACCAACAAAGGTGGAAACCCCGCGCTCATTACCCATAACTTCCGCTGCCACATTCTTGATATTGGTGGGATCGTCTGCGATATTGAGACCTGACGATGCAGCATCGGGATTATAGGCGTCATAAATGTATACACCACTTGAATCCAAAAGGAAAAGATTGCCATCGTAATCCAACTTCACGTTCTCAAGCTGCGCCTGTACAGTATCGAGAGTCAGGTCAACCGTGATACATCCCAGACACTTACTGCCGTCATACAGGGGGACAGAACAGGTGGACATAACCGTACCGCTGGCCTCGTCATAGTAAGGATTGGTAACAGTAGCCTCCACATGGTCGATAGCAACGGCATTCAAATAATACTCCTGATTAAAATAGTCATACTCTGCATTTGAGTACTCCCAGTCCTCCACAAATCCGCCATTGCCATCCTTGTACCAGTAAGGACCGTAATACTTCTGGGCTGGATCGTAGACATTGGGCTCAAACCAGATACCTGCACCACTGGCCAGATCATTGCCGGAGAGCACACTCTGGAAAAGCTGTGCATAAGCTGAAATGTCCGATGTCTTATATGTCGTGGATACTGCATAGGACAAATGCTCTGCTGCTGCCCTGATGCCATCCATCTGGGCACTTACGTTTTCGACATTGGTGTCCAGCGTAGCTTCCATGGTCTTTGATGTCTGTGTCGTAATCAGGCTCTGACTGGTGGAGGTAAGAACTATCTCCATTATGATAAGAGCAATGACCACCCACGGCAGGATGCCCAGTATCATCCGGGCCTGGATACCCATGCCCTGCTTGCGGTTAACTACCTTCTCCTTTGGTTCCTTCGCTTTTCTAGCCATGTAAAAACCTCCTTTTACTTTGTGCTGTATTCATCGAAAATGCTTTTTACGTGATTATACAGTGCGCCTCCCTTGGTACTGTCAAAAGCCTTGACCAAGCGGTTATTAAGCTCCAGCTTGTCGCCGCTTAAAGCTATGGCCTTGTATACCGCGGTGTAGTTACCCGGGGAGAGCTTGTCCTCCTTTACTGCGGCTCTCACCTTTTTTCTCCAGGACTCTGTCAGATCCGCTGCCTTTTTAGTGGTAGCAGCTTTGTCCACGGCCTGGGTCTTTTTCGGTGCCGGCTGCTCAGCCGTAGTCTTGGTCTTTTTAGCCACGGTCGTCTTGTCGGCAGTCCTTGTCTTTTTGGCGGGTTGTGCCTTTTTGGTCTTTGAAGCAGTGGGCTTGTTGGCGATATTCTCATACCGGCTGATCTTGATGTTGCGTCCCTTCCAAAAATCTACCACACTGTCAAAGCCCTTGTCATTGCTGACCACTACCACCTCGCCCTTTTCTCCCTTACCGATCAAAAAGCCAAGGTAGGTAGTAAGTTGAAAATCCAAGTAATTCTTAGCCGTCTTTCTGGTCTGGATGTACTCGATCCTGGCCCGGGACTGCGATAGCTCTATACTTCGTTCAAAGGGGATGGTCTTGATCTGGTCACTGTAAAAAATGTGAACCTGATCGTCGCTTTTAAGGGTCTTTATACCCTCCAGCCCCGACTCGTTGACGTTTTCATAATCTATGAGATATATACTCATACTTCCTCCAAATGATCCGGCTACTTTCTAAGCCGAGATCTCCTTAAGCTTTGCCTCGATCACATTGTGTACATATACATCGATGTGCTTTCTGTCATCATCCGCAAGCTCCGACATCCTGATGGGCTCGCCGTAATCAATGGTCACCACGCCGGGTTTAAGCCTGGGCAGATGATTTTCAAAAATATCCGCCGCCCCCACTATGGTAACAGGGATGATGGGGCAGCCCGACCTCTGTGCTATCTTGAAGCTGCCCTTTTTAAACTGATGAAACTCTCCGTCCTTGCTGCGTGTCCCCTCGGGGAAGATGAAAACGGAGATGCCCTGCTTTACATACTCGATAGCGGTAAGTATAACCTTTAGTCCCTGCCTGGTATCCTTCCTGTCCAAAAAGAGGCAGTAAAGCCGCTTCATCCATATAGGTAAAAGGGGAAACTTTTCCCACTCCTTTTTTGAAATAAATGATGTCAGTCCCGGAACATAAGCGTATGTAAGAATGATATCAAAAAAACCTGTATGATTGCCTATAAAAAGTACTCCCTCATCTGTGGGGATATTCCTGCGTCCCGTCTCCACAAGCCTGACTCCGGCAATACGGATAACCACACGAAAAGCCCACTGTACAATACGCAGGGATGCCATGTCTATGCTGTGTTTCCACTTTGGATTCTTACCGAGTAAGAAAAACAAGCCCTGTATCGGCAACGATAAAATCAAGAACACAACAACGAACAATAATGCTATAATAAACCGAAACATATTATCTCCAATAAAGTATAGTTAAGGGTATTATAACATAATGAAACTTCAAATAACAGATGATTTTGATCTAAATAAAATAGCCGAAAGCGGACAGTGCTTCCGGTGGTTTTTACAGGATGACGGTTCATACATTGTCCCCCACCGGGACAGATGCCTTCAGATACGAAATCTTTCCGGGCAGGAATATGAGTTAAGCTGCAGCAAGGATGAATACCGGGATATCTGGTATCACTATCTGGATATGGCAACCGATTATACCGCGGTGCGTTCACTCATCCCCAAAGACAGCGATCCATTTTTACATGAAGCAGCCGAATCCCAGAAGGGTATCCGTATATTGCGCCAGGATCTGTGGGAGACTCTGATATCCTTTATCATCTCCCAGAACCGCAACATCCCTGCCATCAAGAATTCCATAGAGCTTTTATGTCGACTGTGCGGAAAAAAGCTTGTCGCCCCCAACGGGCAAGGTTTCCATTCGCCCTCACGCCCCGACGGCAGCGTTCTTTACGCCTTTCCATCTCCGGAGGCTTTGGCGTCGCTTTCCTTGGAGCAATTGGACGCCTGCAAGCTGGGCTACAGGACGCGTTACATCCACGAGACGGCTGTGGGTGTATGTAACGGTACCATCCCTTTAGATGGCTATGAAGCGCTTTCCGATGAAGAGTGTATGGAGCGCCTTTTATCCATCACCGGAGTGGGAAAAAAAGTCGCCTCCTGTGTTCTGCTTTTCGGCCTCCACAGGGTAGATGCCTTCCCTATAGATGTGTGGGTGAAAAGGATCCTTGAAAACGAATATAAGGACGGCTATCCCATGGAGGATTACCGCCCTTATAATGGTATCTACCAGCAATATATGTTTGCGTACTATCGAAACACCGGCGGAGCCTCATAAGCCCCGCCCTGCCGTTTCGATTACCGCGCATATTCAGCGTTGTCCGCACCTTG
>CAMODS010000041.1 GCA_946611525.1 uncultured Lachnospiraceae bacterium
TCCCAGGGCATAAAGATGCTTATCGGTCAGTCGGAAAAGATGGATGACCTTCAGGCCAGGCTGGGCGAGCTTTTGAGGAAAAACGGTGCCGACAAGCTGGATGATGCAGAGGATATACTTGACCGGGTGGAGCAGGGTATGCTTAAAAACATCCGCAAGGTTTTAAACTATATGGAGATAGGTTCAAAGGACCGGGCCGAGGATTGCAAAAAGGTGGGAGAGAGCATTGAGGACTGTATCAGGGAGAACGAAAAGCTTCTTGAAAACACCTCCGGTTTTTTGCTTTCCCTCACAGATTATCTGAACTCACAGGGAGAAAATGACAGGGATGAGCTGGATACACTTGCCAGTTACAAGGATATTCTGATCCAGAGCACGAAGACAAAATAGTGTTAGGAGGAGATCATGAAAAAGAGATTATTATCAATTGCATTAGCCGCGTCGATGCTTTTGCTTACAGCGTGCGGAGGCGATGTTATCACAAAGAATATCGGCAGGGAAAATGCACTTTCCTATGACGATGCCAAGACAGAGCTTGAGAGCCTGCTTAAAAAGGTTGAGGTGTCATCAGTGGACAATCCCACCATGGATATCTATTCCGAACAGTCCACGGAGGCTGATGCCCTGGCTGATATCGACACCTTCCCCATCATGGTTGAGGGCAGGGGAGATATAGACATTGAGATAGCTGCAGCCACAGAGATGAGTGCGGATGCACCTGATGACTGGCTGAATGTGGTGGCGGAGCGCTTTAACAAGGAGCGCTATGAGATAGACGGCAAGACTGTATCCGTATCCGTCAGAAAGATCACCTCCGGAGAGGTGGTGACATATATAAATGCGGGAGCCTATGAGCCTGAGGTTTATATTCCCAGTAATTACGCCTGGGGTATGATGCTGGAGGCATCCGGGGTTGGTATTGAAAAGATCGAGGACCGCATTGCGGGCAACACCGCGGGCCTCCTGATCAAAAAGGATGTGTATGACAGCTTTATATCCGAGTACGGAGAGGCTACGGTGGCAAACGTTTTGACGGCTTCCATTAACGGAAATCTGACCTTTGCCTATACAAATCCATATACCTCAAGTACAGGACTTAATATACTTACGGCCATGCTAAAGTCCTTTGATGAAAACGATCCTCTTTCCTCAAAGGCCAGCGAGGCACTTTTGGAATATCAGAAGAACTCACCGCCGGTGGCATATACTACGGCAGTGCTCCGTTCCCAGGCCAGCAAGGGCGTTATAAATGCCATGGTCATGGAGGCACAGGCCTATGTGAATACACCGGAGCTTCGTGATTATGTCTATATTCCCGCAGGCATCAGGCATGATCATCCGGTTTATACCTTTGACTGGGATTCCAATGATGAAAAGCAGGTAGCCCAGATGTTTGTGGAATATTGTAAAAATGATAATAACCAGAAGCTGGCTACGGAAAAGGGCTTCAATCTCCATGACGATTACAAGGGCCAGGATCCCGGACTCAACGGTACCCAGTATGTGTCGGCACAGAAGGTATGGAAGCAGAATAAAAACGGCGGTAAGCCCATCGTTGCCGTATTCATTGCCGACGTGTCCGGTTCCATGGACGGTGAGCCCATAAACTCACTAAAGGACTCACTGGTGAAGTCGTCAGTGTATATCGGAGAGGAGCACTATGTGGGACTGGTGAGCTATTCATCTGATGTGACGGTAAACCTTCCCATCGCACAGTTTGATCCCACCCAGCAGGCCTACTTCTCGGGAGAGGTGAAAAACCTCACAGCCTCCGGCGGTACCGCCACATACGATGCAGTTTTGGTGGCTATGGATATGATAGAAAAAAAGCTGGCTGAGGTGCCCGGTGCAAAGCCCATGATCTTCCTTTTGACAGACGGTGAGCAAAATGAAGGTTATTCACTGAATCGTATCTCCGGCATAGTGGGAGGCCTGCAGATCCCGGTTTACACCATAGCTTACAACTACAGCGGTGACGGTGATCTGGAAAAGATCTCAGGTATCAATGAGGCAGCAGCCATAAATGCCAACTCGGACGATATAGTAAACCAGCTTAGAAACCTGTTCAATGTGAATATGTAAGATCTTATTTTTCAAATATTCTTACAAATTTTTCTTTCCACGCATTCTCCTTGCCGCTGTAGGGATGTTCCCTCAGCGGGAGGTTGAAGCGGTTTTTCCCGATAAGTACTGTCTGGGGATGGGTAAACTCCTTAAAGCCCCATTCTCCGTGATAAGCTCCCATGCCGGAGTGTCCGGTCCCTCCAAAGGGGACGCCCTTGACCATCATGTGCAGGCACACTTCGTTTATGCAGCCTCCGCCAAACTGCTGAGTCTGCATCACATTAAGCGCCCATTTTTTGTCATTTGTAAAGATGTAAAGCGACAGCCCGTGTTCCCGGGATGCGATGTTTTCTAAGAGGCTCTTTTCTTCGCCTGACTTGTAGGGAATCACCGGCAAAAGAGGACAGAAAAGCTCGTGGTTTACTATGTCTTCGGAAAGCTTTACAGGATATATGACAGTGGGCTCAAAGCGGCAGGTGTCGGGATCCCCTTTTCCTCCGTAGACTATCCTGCCTGAATATCCGGCTGCTTCCTTTTCACATTTATCGTATGCACCACGGTTTACCAGCTTAGGGTACTCCGGGTTTTCTAAGGCTTTTCCTATCTGCCTGTCAAAGGCGGCTTTTAAGCTTTCTAAAAACTTGTCTGCGATCTCCTCGGCAACAGCTACCTGATTTATATTGATACAGATCTGTCCCGCATTTAAAAGCTTAAAGAATGCGATCTTTCTGGCGGCATCTTCGATGTCCGCATCTTTTCTGACTATGCAAAAGTTGCCCTGCTCGCCTCCCAGCTCCAATGCCACCGGAGTAAGGTTTTTGGCTGCCATCTCCATGACGTGTACAGCTACCCGGGGTGAGCCTGTGTAAAAGATCTTGTCAAAACGCTCCATAAGGCACATATCCGCCACGTCATGACCGCCGCCTATCACGGTGACATACTCGGGAGGAAAGGCATCAGCGATAAGCTTTTGAAGTGCAGTGGTGCAGTTTGGAGTCTTGCTGCTGGTCTTTATCACAGCGGTATTGCCGGCTCCGATGGATGCCACCAAAACTCCAAGAGACAGATATATGGGAAAGTTGAAGGGGCTTATGATTAGCGTGACACCGTAGGGCATCTTATAGACCTTGGTGATGACGCTTGGAAAGCATAAAAGACCTGAAAAATGAGTTTCGGGCCTGGCAAACTTTTTCAACCCGTGGATCATCTCGTTTATCTCAAGGATCACTGTGCCTATATCGCAAAAATAGGCCTCTAAGGCATGGCGTCCAAGGTCCGCTTTTAAGGCAGCCTTTAAATCTTCTTCGTGAGCCTCAACAGCGGCTTTGAGTTTTTTTAACTGATCGATACGAAAGTCTATGTCGAGAGTCCTGTCGGTTTTAAAATATGCCCTCTGGTCCTCCACGGTTTTATGGATGATTTCCTTTGTATACATTTTTCTCTCCCCCTATTATCCTAAGCGAAGCGAAGGATCTTTTTTTAAGTCAAATTATAATTCATTATCACTTGTATGACAAATATAAAAGGGTTAAAATTACTGATGGAGTTTTTTTGGGAGGGAGGTTTTTACAATGGACGAAAAAACGATTTACAAGAGAAACCTGTGGTGTTTTCCGCTGGGGACGGTGGGGCGTGACATGCTGTATGTTCTGGTGTCAAATTTCCTTTTGACCTACATCATGTTTACCCGGGAACTTACCAACTCACAGCTGGGTGCCATCACGGCTATCATGGTGGCGGCCAGGATATTTGACGCGTTAAACGATCCCATCATGGGCAATATCATCGAGCGCACCCGCACCAAATACGGAAAGTTTAAGCCCTGGCTGGTGGCCGGAGCTCTTTCCACTACAGTGGTGATCATCTTTTTATTTAATACGAACCTTACCGGATGGCCCTTTATTACGGCCTTCGGGATATCCTATTTTGCATTTTCCATTACCTATACTATGAATGATATAGCTTATTGGGGCATGATCCCTGCGCTTTCACGTGATTCAAACGCCAGGGACACCTTTACCTCACGTGCCACCTTGTTTGCCGGTGTGGGAAATGCACTGGCAAGTGTAGCCATCCCCGTGTTTACCGCGGGAGCTATGGCACTTGGAGGAAGCACAAAAAGCGGTTATGGTTATATGGCTATCATAATCGGCATTTTGGCACCGGCATTTTTGGTCATCACAGTTTTGGGCGTCAGGGAAAACCGGGACGATATGAAGCTTCCCCCCGCACCCCTTTCATTTAAAAAGATCATTTCCACCATCACCGGTAATGACCAGCTTTTGTGGATCTCATTTTGCTTTTTGATCCAGGAGACCGGCAGCATGATAATAGTTGGAGGACTTGGCTCCACCTATATCTACTTTACCTACGGTTACCGTGGAGGACTGTACTCCACCTTTACCCTGGTTGGTATGTCGGCCACGGCATTTCTTATGATTTTTTATCCGGTCATTTCCAAAAAGCTTGGCCGCATAAAACTCATGGGATATCTGGCGTGCATATCCATCGTGGGATCGGTGATGATGGTGCTGTCCGTAATGATGAGTGGATCTATGGCAGGCTTCTGGGTCCTTACCATAGGCTATATGCTGGGAAGCTTTGGTCAGTACGGCTACTACCTTATCATGATGATATCCATCGTCAATACAGTGGAATACAATGAGTACAAATACGGCACCCGTGACGAGGCTATCATTGCTTCCTTGAGACCTTTTATCACAAAGCTGTCTTCGGCACTTGTGGTTATGATAACCTCCATATCGTATATGGTATTTGGAGTGACGGAATTTACAAATAAGATTTCGACCTACGAGAATCAGGCGGCATCGGGAGCCATCACCGATGAAGAAAAGCTTGATGCCATCGACAAGGTGCTCGCCACGGTAAACGGTGATCAGACAGTTGGTATCCTCTTTGTAATGGTGATCCTTTCACTTGCCATGATGCTGGTGTCATATTTTATTTACAAAAAGAAGTATATCCTTGATGAAAAGGAATATGCCAGGATCTGCGACGAACTGGCAAAGAGAAAGTAAAGGCGTCATCAGGCAAGCTCGATTGAGCTAAGCTCCAGCTCCCGGCCGTTTTGATACTCTGCCTCGATGCTATTGCACTCGGGGCAGCGGTAGTCGTTTTGGCGGCAGGGATGGTAGACATTGCCACAGCTGTTGCAGCGTACTGTTACCGGGACTGACTCTATATGCAGACTTGCTCCCTCACAGCGGGTACCTGCAGCTGCCTCGGGAAAGTACTTTTCGAGATACTCCGGCAGCACGCCGGTCATCTCACCCACCTTTACACTTATGGATGATATCCGCGCATCCGGCTGTTTGGCAGCGGCCTCTTCGGCCATATTTATGAACTTTATCATATAACTCATTTCATGCATGATCAGATCCTATCATATCATTATAAAAAAGCAGGAGGAGACGGGGCAGTGCCTGTCTCCTTTTCTAGTATTCATCCAGAAAATGGTGACGCACACCGTCTTTTTTATAGGCGATAACCGTATCGAGATTTACATTTGTTACACTGTTGAAAATATTGGACTCTATGTATGGGTTATCCTCCTTAAGCTTTGCAATGAGCTTTTTTGTTTCAAGCCGCTTGGAAGGAGTGATATCGTCCTCGTTATAGGTGGAGCAGGTGTCCGTAAAGTGGCAAGCGCATTGGAGAAAATGCAGATCGTTATAATCCCTCCAGGCACAGATGTCGCTTTCTCTTACCAGATAGAGGGGCCTGATCAGTTCCATCCCTTCGAAGTTTGTACTGTGGAGCTTTGGCATCATAGTCTGGATCTGGGCACCGTACATCATGCCCATGAAAATCGTTTCGATCACATCGTCATAATGATGTCCCAAAGCGATCTTATTGCAGCCAAGCTCTTTTGCCTTGCTGTAAAGATAGCCTCTTCGCATCCGTGCACATATGTAGCAGGGGTTTTTATCAATGTTGTCCACGGCGTCAAAGATAATGCTTTCAAATACAGTGATGGGGATACCTAAGGCTTTGGCGTTGCTTATGATAAGATCACGGTTGTCTTCGTGGTATCCCGGATCCATGACCAAAAACACCAGATCAAAGCTTTTCTTTTTGTGCTTTTGTATTTCCTGAAAAAGCTTTGCCATAAGCATCGAGTCCTTGCCGCCTGATATGCAAACTGCAATGCGATCACCATCATTTATCAGCTCGTAATTTTTGCATGCCTTGGCAAAGGGGGTAAATAGCTGCTTGTGAAATTTTTTGCGGATGCTTTCCTCCGCCTTTTTTTGTCTTTCGTTTTCCATGTTTGTATTATACACGATAATTGTTTACTATCCACATATATTTCTTGGTGTACACTTCAGGTAAACAATTATACACGATAATTGTAGTAAGTGGTGAGATATTTGCCGTCTGTTTTATAGAAAATCATATTTATTTTTATTATAAAAAGTAGTATAATGAGTCGGATTGTTAAATAATTACCAATCACTAGTGTATGTATCAAGTAGAGAGGGAGGCAACTATGACAGTAATTCCATTTTTGATCCTCTTTCCCTTCATTGTCTCGGTGCTGATGTACTGCATCCGGGTCAATAAGGTGAGGAATGCCATAGCCTATATCAGCGCGGTCATTTTGATGGGCGGCGTTTTTTGGCTTACGGCACAGTGGCTTATGGGAGGAGCGCAGACTATAACCCTGACGTATCCCACAGAGCTGGCGGATCACGCTATTTTATGCGCAGAGATCGTACTCATGTGTGTGGTCACCTTTTTATGCTTCAAGTATAAAAAGTACTGGATATCCATTTTATCCATCGTGCCTACACTGATGATGGTCTATGTGGAGTTTAAGGCTCCGAAGCTTGAGGGTATGACAAAGATCTATATCGATCACCTGTCCATCCTCATGTGTCTTATCGTTGGTATCATTGGTGGACTCATCATCATCTATGCGGTGGGTTATATGCACGGATACCATCACCATCATACGAGTATTCCCGACAGACGTTACTATTTCTTTATGCTCCTGTTTCTCTTTTTGGGAGCCATGTTCGGCTTTGTTTTGTCAGAGAGTCTGTTGTGGATCGATTTCTTCTGGGAGCTTACATCGGTTTGCTCATTCCTTTTGATCGGTTATACAAAGGAAACCGCGGCCATCACCAATTCCTTCAGGGCTTTGTGGATGAACCTCTTTGGTGGCACCATCCTTGCCCTTGGTATTTATTACTATGCATTTACTGACGGTAACCTGGCGCTTCATCACCTGATAAAAGAGGGTATTTTGCACAACGCTTATGCGGTTATACCCATTGCTTTTATCGCTTTTGCGGCACTTACAAAGGCAGCCCAGCTTCCTTTTTCAACCTGGCTTATCGGAGCCATGGTGGCGCCCACACCTTCATCGGCGCTATTACATTCCGCAACCATGGTAAAAGCGGGTATATATGTACTCTTTAGACTGGCACCTGCCATGAAGGGCACCACTACCGGCACCATGATCGCCTTTATCGGAGGCTTCACATTCTTTGTTACTTCCGTTATGGCTATTGCACAGAGTGACGGTAAAAAGGTGCTGGCATTTTCTACTATATCAAACCTTGGACTTATGGTTGCCTGCGCCGGCATGGGTCGCCCCGAAACCATCTGGGCCGGAGTTTTCCTTATGATATTCCACGCTATTTCAAAGTCACTTTTGTTCCAGGATGTGGGAGCTACGGAAAACTGCCTGCATTCACGTGACGTTGAGGATATGCACGGACTTCTTTACATCCTTCCCAGGCTGGCTATGTTCATGTTCATCGGTATTGCCGGTATGTTTTTGGCACCCTTTGGTATGCTTATCGCAAAGTGGTCTGCCTTCAAGGCATCCGTTGATTCCGGCAACATCATCATGGTATTTTTCATAGCCTTTGGTTCGGCTACTACATCCTTCTACTGGACAAAGTGGATGGGCAAGCTGGTAAGCCACACCCACCTTACCGAGGAAAAGATCAAGGACATCACCAAGAAAAACGAGCTTATCTCTCTTGGTATCCATGCCTTTTTGATGATTGCACTTTGTGCACTTTTCCCCATCCTTTCAAGGATATATGTGGATCCGCTTTTGGATGAGATGTTCGGACACACCGGACAGGTTCTTCCGGAGGGGCTTTTGTACCTTTTGGTTGTCATCATCCTGATGGTATTTCTGGTTCCGTTTTTGGCATACCACTACAGCAGAAAGCAGCAGTACAACCGCAAGCTTTCTTACATGAACGGTGTCAATGTAGGTGACAATAAAAAGTTCGTGGACAGCTTCGGTGAGGAAAAGAACCTCTGGCTGTCAAACTACTATTTCTATAAATTTATCGGACAGAGAAAACTCATGGTGCCGGCTCAGGTATTCTCCGTAGCTGCGCTCATCATCATGATGATAATCGTGATCGGAGGTGGTACGGTATGAATATGTTTTTAAGGATTGTACTTTATATCGTTTTGGCCCCCATCATCGGCGGACTATTAGAGGGTATCGACAGAAAGATATCCGCACGTATGCAGCGCCGTGTGGGACCGCCCATATTGCAGCCCTTTTATGATGTTAAAAAGCTGTTTAAAAAGCAGGTCATCATCGTATCCAGGTCACAGACCTTTGCGCTGATCCCTTACCTGTTTTTGATGGTTCTTACGGGAGCTATGTTTTTCGCAGGCATGGACATTCTGATGTGCTTTTTCGTTATGTCCACAGCTGCTACGGCACTTTATTTTGCCGCCATGGTTACATCATCTCCCTATGCTACCATCGGTGCCAATCGTGAGCTTATCCAGATGATGGCTTACGAGCCTGCAGTTCTTTTGACCTGCGTGGGCTTTTATCTGGCAGAGGGTACCTTCAATGTATCTGAGATAGCTGCATCAGGCAGGACTGACATTTTGTTTATGCCCGGCTTTTTCGTAGCTTTTGTTTTCATACTCACCATAAAGATGAGAAAGTCACCCTTCGATACATCCACCTCCCATCATATGCATCAGGAGCTGGTAAAGGGTCTGACCACTGAGATGGGCGCCAGAAATCTGGCTATCTTCCAGGTTACAGAGTGGTATGAAAACGTATTCCTGATGGGAGTTGTGGGACTCTACCTCATTAACTCCAATCCTTTGTCCATCATCGGCGCCGTGGTTGCCATCCTTATCGTATACTTTTTGGAGATACTGATCGACAACACCAGCGCGCGTATGAAGTGGCAGGATATGTTAAAGATCACATGGATATTCACCTTGTTTACCGCAGGAGTGAACCTGCTGGTACTGATGCTAGTGAAATAGGAAGTTAAAATGGCAAATGTAAAAAGATCCCCATGGCTTTTGCATTATGACGGCTCCAGCTGCAACGGCTGCGATATAGAGGTTTTGGCTTCTCTGACACCCGTCTATGATGCGGAGCGTTTCGGGGTTATGAATACAGGCGATCCGATGCAGGCAGATATATTTCTGATCACCGGAGGCGTAAACACCCAGAACAAAGACACGGTAAAGCAGCTTTACGACCAGATGCCCAGACCCAAGGTGGTGGTGGCAGTGGG
>CAMODS010000042.1 GCA_946611525.1 uncultured Lachnospiraceae bacterium
AGCATAAAGCCTGTCAGCGGCGCTCCCTCTGCCACAGCCCGGTCCACAAACTGAAGTACCGCCTCGTCACTGTCCTTAGCAAGCTCCGAATAATACATGGATGAGCCCAGATATCCGTATGCATATCTGGGGAAAAGGGGCTGTCTGCCCGTAAGATAAGTATAGGACTCCACCACGTCAGATATGGCAGGCCCGGCTATGAAAAAGTAGTCCAGCTTACCCGCATCTGCCGTGTAGGTATAGTGCTGAGGAAAGTAGTTGCACCTGCCCCGGCCCATGTCGAATTCCGTGGGGCTCATGTTGTGGTAAAACATGCCTGAGGCAATCTTTGTATTTTCATTTAATCTGATAAAAAAGGGAATGTGCTTGTATAGCGGATCCGTCTTTTCGGGATCGTAACCCAAAGCGTCACTTGGGTACATCCGCAGCCTGTCACCATATTTATTTAAAGAACCGCTTTTTTCTCCGAAACCGTAAAACCTGTCTCCGTCAAAAATGCGGCCCCTGTGTCTCCTGCGCATGTTGCCATCCTTGACATAGGCCGCGCCGTAGATGTCTTCAGCCAGCACCCTGCCGTCCACATCCAAAAATCTAAGGCCAAAAGATTCCCTGCCCACGGCAACCCTGACGCAGCAGCCATCCGCAGAGATCAAAAGTTCATCCCCATCCTCTAAAACCTGAGGGGTAAGCGGAGTAATGCGCCTTCTCATGTCGCCAAAAAAAGCATCCCCGTCATCCTCCCACGCCGTGGTCACAAGGTTGTATGAAAGCTCCCTGTAATCCTCGTCAAAAGAGGTTACCACACGTACCACATTTTCGTTTACAAAAAACAGGAAAAGCTCTGTACCATCGGTACAAAGCTTGACATTGTCATTTCCTGACTCATATGATATTAATCTCGTAGCTGAAATCATCCTACAAATTACTCCTCCCGCGATCTACAGAAGCTTCTCATATTCCGAAGCATCCATTGGCTTGTGGAAGAAATAGCCCTGGCCATAGGTGCAGCCCTGGGATATCAAAAAGTCCACCTGCTCCTGGGTCTCTATACTCTCAACGATGGTGGAGATATCCAAAAGCTTTGCCATGTTAAGCACAGACTCCAAAATACTCTTTTCTGAGGCATCCCCCGAGACCTTGACGTCCAGATACTTCATGTCGATCTTTACCATATCCGCCGGTATCTCACCGAGGGCATTGAGAGAAGCATAGCCGCTGCCAAAATCATCGATGATGACCGTAAATCCTGCCTCCTGGAGCTTGTCGATCTCATTGGCGATCTTGTCATCCTCTGATGCAAAATCCGCCTCACTGATCTCCACCTCCAAAAGGTCATGCTCCAGACCGTACTCATCCATGCATGCCACCAAGAATCTGGTAACATCCATGGTATATATATCAGCACGGGAAAGATTGATGGAAAGCGGCTGGACATCCTTGCCGTCCCTCTTTGTCTCTCCCATAAACATCACAACATTCTCCCAGATCTTCCTGTCTACCACAGATACAAAGCCGGCCCTCTCCAGCTCCGGCATAAATCTGCCGGGGCTTATGATGCCGTCCTTGTAGTGGTTCCATCTGATCAGAACCTCCGCGCCGGCAATCTCACCGCTCACCAGATCCACCTTGGGCTGCAGGTAATATATGAACTCTCCCGCATCCAGGCCTCTCTTTACATCTGATAAAAACTCGTATTCGTTTTTGGCCTCGGTGCCCATGATAGGCTGATAAACCGCATAATGCCTGGAATAGTCATCATGTACGGAGGAAAGGGCTATCACTGCCTTTTTGTAAATCTCCGAAACCTCCTCTGTAGTATCCTCCACCTCATAGAGGCCAACCTTTACTCCAAAGCCCGCAGATATCTCGTTATTCTCCATTGCACGGGTGAGGCGCTTTTCAAACTCCTCCACAGCAGCTTTTTTGTTGGGACATAAAACAGCAAAATCATCGCCGCCCAGATAACCGGCTATGCCGCCGTGCCTGTGGGTAAACTCCTTTAAGTAATTGCCCAGAGTACGCAGATAGCTGTCACCACGATCCCAGCCATAGAAATGATTGTAAAGCTTGAAATGGTCTATGTCCAAAGCGATCATCCAAAGCTTTTCACTGCGATGGCTCCGAAGAAGGGTGTATACATTATTGAAAAATGCTTCCTTAAATTCGAGTCCCGTAAGCTCGTCCACCTTTCTGTCATCAGCCACAAACTGACGGTCAACAAGCTGGACCAGCTCCTTTTGCTTTTCAAAAAGGGCGATGGTGGTAAGAACGCGACGTAACACTATGCGGTCCATAAAAGGTCTGGATATAAAATCTATGGCTCCCAGATCAAAAGCATGCTCTATATTTCTCTCATCATTATCAGAGGAGATCATAATGACCGGAAGATAGTCCGTCATATGCTTTTTCCTCATAAACTCAAGTACATCAAAGCCGTTCATGCCCGGCATGATAAGATCCAGTAAAACAATATGGATGTCATAAAAATGCTCCATGATATAGTCACAGGCCTGCTGGCCGTTTTCGACCTCTATGACCTCTGCCCTGTCATTGAGTATATCCCTGAGGATCTGGCGGTTGATCATGGAATCGTCTACCACCAGCACCCGGTATCTCTTTGTCACGTCCATACTAAATCCCCCGTTATTTGCATATAGTTTCCCCTTCTTTAGGGAAGATATTAACATAATACTACTTATCATAAGAAATTACCACTAAAAAATCTTGACACTCAGGCCCGATAATAGGAAAATAACAGTGTGTGATTTTTTGTCACGCTTATTGGGGGTACTTGGATAAATATGGACGGGATATCTTTCAAAAAAAACGTGCATCATATGCTCATACTTATCACATTGATCGTAGTGATAGGTGATGTTGTCATTCTACTTTTATCCCGTTCACTCGGCGGTGATGCCACGGAACAGTATGCTGATCTTTCCAACAGCTGGTATACCGTTGGCAATTTCGGAGTATCCGATGAGCCCATATCCCGCTCCATCGAACTTAAGAGGAATTCCACTTTTTTTGTACATATCATGATCCCGGATGATTTCCCCATCAAGAGCCGCAGCTGCATTACATTCACTTCCTATGCCTGCGCCTTTGATGTCATAGTGGACGGACGGATCATATACAGCTATGGCAAGGATCGTCTCCGCGCCAAAAAGATGATCCCCCGCAGAACCCACTACATATGCATTCCCGACGACGCAGAAAGTCGTGACGTGCGCATCACGTTTATGGCGGGAAGGGATGGCGGATCTGTTCTTACAGACGGCAGCAGCTTCGGCGAGATAGATGTATTGGCCCGGGCCTTTACCATCAAGAGGGGTTACGCTTTCATCATCTGCGCTTTCTTTGTGAGCTTTGGCACGCTTTTCATCATCCTCGCTCTGTTTTCCGGCAGGCTTAGGGTACAGATCATCGGACCCACCATAGCCCAGGCTCTTTTGCTTATCGATCTGGGAATATACATCAGCTGCTACAACGACACCATGTCATATTTTTTGAGCAATGACGTTGTCTGCACCTTTATCGAGTACGTATCCTTGTTTTCCCTGCCTTTTTTCATGCAGGCCGTCATTATCACCAACCGGTCAAAGTATATAAAGCCCTGGCATATTGCCATCACTGTTTTTGATGTATTCGTTGTGATTCTGGCCATCATACTGCATCTTACCGACACCATGCATCTGCCCACCATGAATAACTACATTCACGTGTTCATGGGCATCCACGGACTTTATACCTTTATATGGCTGCGCTATGTCTACGTAAAAGAACGGCGGAATACCCGCTCCTATCTGTATGCAGACGCAGCCGTGGAGACCATAGATTACGGGCTTTTGGCATTACTTCTTTTCAGTCTTTTCAATCTGATGCTATGGCAGATAGGTATATACAGACTTAACTTTCTAAATTCCGAGGTAAAGGGTAACTTTATCATCATGGGTGCCATGGTCTTTTCCAGTTGTGTCATCCTTTCCTACCTCTATCACAGTCTTGGGATCGCACACGAGGCAGAGATTAAAAAGAACCTCACGGCCGCCGCCTACACAGATGAGCTTACCGGAGTTAACAACAGGGCTTATTGCGATTTGCTGATAGGCCCACGTGATCACGTGGACTGGGAAGGCAGCCTCATATTCCTGGATCTTGATGGGCTTAAGGCCATCAATGATACCGACGGTCACGAGGCCGGCGACAGATACATCAGATCCTTTGCCTCCGTCGTCAAATCCGTTTTCACTGATGACGCCATCATCTGCCGTATGGGTGGAGACGAGTTTTTGATCATTCTAAAAGGGGACGATTCGGAAGCTTGCAAAAAAGCTGCTGCTTCAATAGAAAGAGCCGTTAACGGATTCAACTCATCAAAGGTGGGGCTTCCCATCAGGTATTCGGTGGGTCTGGCTTCCTATGATACCGATAACACTCTTGATCCCATGAAGCTTTTCAGACTGGCGGATGAGCGTATGTACATCATGAAGGACGAACATCACAAAAAGATGAAGGGAGGCCGTGTATGACGATTGGAAAAAACATACGTATTTCCCTTTTATTTCTTTCCATACTATTGATAGTTGTGGTGAGCATTATTTCCGAACACAGCTACAGAGGCTTTTCCAAAGAGGCCGGTATTTCTGACAACACCTGGATGGTAAGCCTCAACGGGAAATATCTGGGCCAGAGTTCCAGTGCCGATGTCATGTCGGATTACAACTTAAGCCTTAAGAGGGGAGACGTTTTAGCCATCTATACCGTCCTGCCCGACCTGGGAGATATGGAATTTCCCACACTGTTTCTACAAAGCAGGTACAGCGGTCTCAACATCTACTTGGACGGCAACTACTACAAGCAGTACAACATGGTTGATTTCAGAAACAACCGCTACATAGGCCGTAACAACTATATGATCTCTCTTCCGAGAAACTATGCCGGCAAGATCCTCAGGCTTGAGATCTTTACTGCAAAGGACGGCATCAGAGAGACCGTCACCCACACTACATTGGGAGAGTTTATGGATCTTGAAGGCCTCTATATCCGTAGATATATGGCGCCGTTTCTGACAGGCTCCACCATGATAGTGCTTGGCATATTGATGATCATCATGTCTGCCCTTATGCTCCCTTTTAGAGGAGAGGTGGCCTTTAACCTGTACGCCGGTGCGCTTTTTACCACTATAGGTGTGGGTTTACACAGCTACTACGGCATCACATCCCTTTATGCCAACATCCGACGTGAGACCGAAATATTTGAAGCAATGCTTCTTCTGATGATACCGCTGCTTATGATTTATCTTGACCGTCTGTATCATTTCCCGCACAGGAAGCTTTTTTACATACTCCTTGCGGCATCCTTTATCAACTTTGGGACCAGGCTTTATCTGCATTTTAAAAAGATAATGTATCTTGGCTTTACAAAGGAGCCGGCATTATTGCAAAAGATATCCGGCCTGCCAAACTTTGAATACATTACCCTTATAGTCGTATCATCTGCCTCCATGTTATTTTTACTTTCGGGTCTGTACAGGTTTTTCATGGCTTCCTCCTCATCCATCGACAACAGTGTGGAGTACGGTCACCTAACTCAGGTGGCATATGAGGATCCCCTTACAGGACTTGTAAACAGAGGCGGGCTTACACTGGAGTTTGAGGAATACGACAGAGAAGGACTTGATTATTATATTATCCATTTTGATGTGAATGATCTGAAGAAAATAAATGACGAATATGGCCACCCCATGGGTGACATGCTTTTAAAATGCTTTGCCAACAGTTTAAACCAGGTATACGGCAAAAGCGGTGTATGCAGCAGACAGGGTGGAGATGAGTTTACGGTGCTTTTGCGCACAAGAAATGAGGAAACTATTAAGCAACGCTTCGATAAGTTGGACTGGTGGCTGGATGCCGAAGCCGAAAGGATGGAGCTTCCTTTCAAAGTGCATGCAGCCCACGGCTATGCCTTCCGCGCTGACTTTGCCACCATCCACGAGGCCTCTATGTACGCCGACCATCACATGTACGAATGCAAACGACGTATGAAAGCCGAAAGCAAAGCAGCTTCGGCTACTTGTCCCATATAGAGTTGATTTTCATACCGGCGGCACGGCGCTCTGCTTCTGCCCAGAACTCCTCATCGGCCACCTCATTGTTCTTTTCTATGAGGTAGTCAAACATCATTCCCAGCACATTACTGCGCTGCTTTTCATCCTCCACAACCCCGTCCAGAAGACTCGACGCCTCACTAAGTCTCTTTATGACAGCCTCCATGCAGTCCGGGATCATCTTGTCAACTTCGCCGCGGACATAGGCTGAAGCGGCAGGTGACTTGTCCCCGGTGGTAACTCCCACCACCAGATCTCCTTTTTTACTCAACTCAGGGAAATCAAAATCACTCATTTCCAAGTGCCCCACCACATGGACTCTTATGCCCTTATTCTTGCACAACTGGCAGGCAAACCTGTCACTGGTGTCATTGTCGGTTGCTATGATGGCGATGTCAATGCCCTCTGCATCCGGAGCGGCAAAAATCTTCTTTTTCACCTCCACATCCTGCGGAACCGCAAAGACCATCTCAGGAGCGACTATTGTCAGGTTGTGGGTAAACCTGTAAAGCTTAAAAAACTTTTCCTTGGCGGCATAGCCACCACCTATGATGGCTATGCGCTTTCCCTCTATGTCTTCAAAAAACGGAAACAAAACCATAATTTCGTTACTCTCCTTATGCTGTGATCTCTTTCAGCAATGCCTCGAATGCCGGCTGGTCGGAAGGCTTTCTGCGAGTCTTTAAGGTGACAGTGGTATCGCAGATGGTGATATCCTTCATAGACTCAAGATGCTCACGCATCTTCCTGCCCGCCACAGGACCCCAGGATCCATTTTCAATAAGGCCAAACTTTCTGTTCTGGAAGTTTTTGATCTCAAGGTGATACAAAAGATCCTCCATGGCAGGGAACAGGGCTCCGTCGTAGGTAACGGATGCCAGAACTATCCTGTCATACTGGAAGCATTTTTCCACAGCCTCAGAAACATGCTCTCTGGTAAGATCCATTGTCTTTACCTTTTCTCCTGCTGCCTCCAGCTCCTCGGCAAAGCGTAAAGCTGCCTCTTTGGTATGTCCGTGAACGGAAGCATAGCACACCAGGATTCCGTGGAACTCAGGCTTGTAGCTGCTCCAGATGTCATACTTTTCGATATATGGTGTCAGATCCCCAGTAAGCACCGGTCCGTGAAGAGGACAGATAGTCGAAATATCAAGGGTAGCTGCTTTTTTAAGAAGCGCCTGAACGGAAGCACCATATTTGCCTACTATATTGAGATAGTAGTGGCTGGCTTCCTGCTCCCAGGGAACATTGTTGCATATAGCTCCGAAAGTACCAAAGCCGTCTGCGGAAAAGAGCACCTTCTCACTCTGTTCGTAACTTACCATAACCTCGGGCCAGTGAACCATGGGTGCCATGAAAAACTGAAGGGTGTGTGATCCGAGGTTTAAAGTATCTCCCTCAGCCACTCCCGTAACCCGGCTGTCATCTATATCAAAGAAATTGGGGAGCATGCCCTTTGCCTTTGCAGAACATACCAGCTGCATGGAAGGAAACTTTTCTGCCAAAGCTCCGATGGTCCCGGAATGATCCGGCTCCAGATGATTTACCACCAGATAATCCGGCTGTCTGCCCAAAAGCACCTCATCCACATTTTTCAGCCACTCCTCTGAACCTCTGCGGTCAACAGTATCCATGATGGCGATCTTGTCGTCTACGATCACGTATGAATTGTAGGATATACCCTCCTCCATGGGATACTGACCTTCAAAAAGGTCGATGGTTGTATCATCTACTCCAACATATTTGATGGTATCCGTTACTTTCATTTTAAACCCTCCTCTTTTAACCATTATTTTCCATTTTCATTTTAAACGAAATTCCGCCTATAATATTGTTCTTTCTTCTCTCGGCACGGTTCTCGTTCATACGCGCCTCTGCCAGCTCCATCATGTGATGGATCCCGTCTGCCTCTGAGTACACGGAAGCTCCCGCCGATACTCCCGGAGCCAGATGAGGATTGGTCATATAGCCTACTTTATTGAGTGCAAGATCCAGCCTGGACAAAAGTATATCCACCTGTGACATTCTCTGTATCTGATGGAGTACCAAAAATGTGTCTGCTCCAAGTCTGGATAAAATGCCTCCCGTACCCAAAGTCTGAGAAAAGCACTCCGCCACATCCATCAAAAGCTCATCTGCATACTCATCGCCATACTTTTCCTTGGTCTCGTGAAAATTATCTATATCAAGGTAAATGCATACAAAATCCAGATCCCTGAGATGGAACGCATCCTCGTATACCTGCATTTCCTCCATGAGTCCCACTTGGTTTACCAGACCCGTAAGCTCATCTCTCTTATATTCAGGAGGAACCGATTCCAGTCCCGCAGACTCCTCAGTTACATCCACGAAAAAGCCTACCAATCCGGCTATATCACCTTGATCATCATAAACAGGAGTCTTTGTGGCACGGATGTGGTGCACCTCATTTCTGACTATACACATGCCCTCTGCGTTGTTGATGGTGACACCATCCCTAAGGACACGCCACTCATCTGTCTGATATGGCAGCGGGTCGATGTGCCATCCCATGTCCTCATCCGTCTTACCTACGATGGCACTTTCATCCTCAAACTCATAAAAGTCCAAAAATGCCTTGTTGGCACCTACAAACCTACGCTCCCTGTCCTTCCAAAAGAGCTTGAGATGATCCTGGTTCATAAGTGCATCCAACAGGTTAATCTTGGAATAATCCATATCAGTCTCTCCTCCGACCAAATAATAACAACAAACGAAGTAATTGTAAAATTGACGCTGCGGCACTGGCCACGTATGTCATAGCTGCAGCCCCCAGCACCTTTTTTGTATATACATGCTCCTCTGAATCGAGAATGCCTATCTCCTGCAATATCACGTCTGCACGTCTGGATGCATTGAACTCTACCGGCAGGGTGATCAACTGAAACATCACCGCAAAGGTAAATGCAAGTATCCCGGCTTTTATCAAAAACTGACTGGTGTTGCCGTTGAAGAACAGACCTATAAGGATAAGCGGCCAGGCTAAGGTGGAACCCAGATTGGCGATGGGAACCAGGCCGGTTCTCATCTCTAAAGGCGCATATTTTTCATGGTGCTGTATCACGTGTCCACACTCATGGGCCGCTACTGACACCGCCGCCACTGAGCTCTGGCCGTACACTGCATCCGAGAGGTTTACCGTCCTGGTACGGGGATCGTAGTGATCCGTCAGCTGCCCGCTGACGTGGCTTATCCTCACATCATTTATGCCGGCGTATCTGAGTATGCGCTCTGCAGTCTCGGCACCGGTCAGACCTGTATGGCTTCTGATCTTGGAGTATTTGGCAAAGGTGGACTTTACCCGGGCAGATGCAAGAAGGCAGATGGCTGCGCCGATAAGGACCAGGATGTAGGTCCAGTCCAGATAATAGCCGCCATAGCCCATTCCATAGCCACCATAATATCCTATATCGTACATATTTCTTTTCTCCTCATTTGTTGT
>CAMODS010000043.1 GCA_946611525.1 uncultured Lachnospiraceae bacterium
GATCTTATGAATACATCCTACGATCGTTTTATAAGAACCACGGATGAGGATCATGAGCGTCAGGTTCAAAAGATCTTTAAAAAGCTCTATGACCAGGGAGATATCTACAAGGGTTCCTATTCCGGTATTTACTGTGTGGAGTGCGAGGCTTTCTATACCGAGTCCCAGCGTGTGGATGGCAGATGCCCTGTCTGCGGCGGTGAGGTTCATCCCATGGAGGAGGAGGCATACTTTTTCAAGATGAGCAAGTATGCACCTGCCCTTATTGACCATATCAATTCCCATCCGGAGTTCATCCAGCCTGTTTCCAGGAAAAATGAGATGATGAACAACTTCCTGCTTCCGGGACTTCAGGACCTTTGTGTATCCAGAAGCTCCTTTAAGTGGGGCATACCGGTTGATTTCGATGACAAGCATGTGGTATATGTGTGGCTTGATGCCCTTACCAACTACATCACCGGCATTGGCTATGATGGAGACGGCAACCACAGCGATATGTACAAAAAGTACTGGCCTGCGGATCTCCATCTCATTGGCAAGGATATAGTCAGGTTCCACACCATCTACTGGCCCATCTTTTTGATGGCTTTGGGAGAGCCTCTTCCCAAGCAGGTATTCGGTCATCCCTGGCTTTTACAGGGCGGGGAAAAGATGTCCAAGTCCAAGGGCAACGTGATCTATGCTGACGACATGGCAGAGCTTTTCGGAGTGGATGCGGTGAGATACTTCTGTATCCATGAGATGCCCTTTGACAACGACGGTGTCATCACCTGGGAGATTTTGACGGAGAGGTACAATTCCGACCTGGCAAATACTTTGGGCAACCTGGTTTCCCGTACCATCGCCATGGAGAAAAAGTACTTTGGGGGTGTGGTGAAAAACCCTAAGGTGTCAGAGCCGGTGGACGAGGATCTGAAATCTGTTTTGCTGGGAGTACTTCCCGCAGTTTTGGAAAAGATGGAGACCCTTCATGTGGCTGATGCCCTGACTGAGGTTTTCAAGGCTTATAAGCGCCTGAACAAATACATAGATGAGACAGAGCCCTGGGTATTGGCCAAGGACGAGAGTAAATCCGACAGGCTGGCAACAGTGCTTTACAATCTGATCGAAGGCATTACCATGGCTACATCGGTGCTTTCCCCCTTCCTTCCCAGGACGGCGGACCGCATAGCCGCAGAGCTTAACACGTCATTACGTGATTTTGATGATTTAGCGACCTTTGGTCTCTATCCCGATGGCAACGAGCTGCCGGAGGATACGCCCATTTTATTTGCCAGGGCTGATGTAAATGATATCCTTAAAAAGACAGAGGAGATCACCGCAAAGCAGCGCGAGGAGTTTTTGGCATCACAAAAGATAGCCAGAAAGAACCTGGTGGCAGCAGGTAAGATGAGTCCTGAGGAGGCAGCCAGACTTGATGCTGCCGAGGGCGGCGCAGATGAGCCCGGCATAGATATCGAGGCAAAGCCTGAGATCAGCTTTGATGACTTTAGTAAAATGCAGTTTCAGGTGGGCGTGATAAAAAGCTGTGAGGCTGTGGAAAAGTCCAAAAAGCTTTTGTGTTCACAGGTTCAGGTGGGTTCAAAGACACTCCAGATAGTTTCCGGTATCAGAAAGTACTATTCGCCGGAGGAGATGGTGGGCAAGCGTGTCATGGTACTTACCAATCTTGCTCCCGCCAAGCTGGCCGGGGTACTCTCGGAGGGCATGCTTTTATGCGCCGAGGATGAAAAGGGCGACCTGGCCCTTATGACACCTGAAAAGGATATGCCATCCGGAGCGGAGATCTGCTGATGATATTTGAAAGCCACGCGCATTACGAGGACAGGAAGTTCGATTCGGATAGGGTCGAACTTCTTTCTATGATGAAAAAAAAGAATATAGGCACCATAATCAACGTGGGAACCACCCTAGAGCTGTCCCGGGCCGGCATGGATCTGGCAAGGGAGTATGACTTCATCTATGCAGCAGTGGGTGTCCACCCCAGTGATATAGCCTGCCTGGAGGAGGCATCCGACGGCCTGGATCAGCTTAAGTCAATGGCCGAAGGCGAAAAAAAGGTGGTGGCCATAGGCGAGATAGGCCTGGATTTTTACTGGGAAAAGGATGAGGCTGTAAGAGAACGCCAGCGCTTTTGGTATAATGAGCAGCTTAAGCTCGCCAGAGAGCTGGATCTGCCGGTGATCATCCACAGCAGGGATGCCAACGAAGAGACCTACAATATCATGAAGGAGGCAGCTACCTTAGGTACGCGGGGAGTGATCCACTGCTATTCCGGATCCCCGGAGATGGCAGAGCAGTACGTAAAGCTGGGCTACTACATAGGTATAGGAGGCGTTGTCACCTTTAAAAACGGTAAAAAGCTCAAGGAGACCGCCAAAAGGATACCCTTGGAGAACATCCTGGTGGAGACAGATGCCCCCTACATGGCACCGGAGCCCTTCCGGGGTGAAAGGAATGATTCCACCTTTTTGCCATATGTGATTAAGCAGATCGCAGAGCTTAGGGAGATCACCGTGGATGAGGTGATGGCTGTTACGGAGGAAAACGGCAGGAGACTCTTTTTGCCATCCCAACATTAGTAGAGCAATCATCGGGCATACGCCTTAGAAAAGGACACAGGAGTGGATAATGTCAGATATCAGGATAGCCAACCCCATCAGAACTGCAGGGATACTGAGGAGGTATGGGCTTTTTGCAAAAAAGAAATACGGTCAGAACTTTCTGATAGACGAGGGGATACTTGCAGAGATCGTGGATGCATCAAAGATAAGTGATTCTGATCTGGCGGTGGAGATTGGTCCGGGCATCGGAGCCATGACCGAGTTTTTATGTGAGAGAGCGGGCCGGGTTTTGGCCATAGAGATAGATGACCGTTTGATACCTGTTTTGGATGAGACGGTAGGTCATTTTGAAAATCTTACTGTTTTAAATGCAGATGTTCTAAAGACGGACATAGGAGCCTGGGCACGGGAGAATGCACCGGGCAAAAGTATAAGGGTGGTTGCAAACCTTCCATACTATATCACTACTCCGATACTTATGGCACTTTTGGAGGGCGATGCGCCTATAGCCTCGATCACTGTTATGGTGCAGCGTGAGGTGGCGGAGAGGATGATAAGCGGCCCGGGGACCAAGGATTATGGTGCCTTGTCTCTTGCGGTTCAGTACTATGCCGAGCCGAGGATCGTTTTGACGGTGCCGCCGGAGGCTTTTGATCCAAAGCCGGGAGTGGAGTCTGCGGTCATCACTCTTGAGAAATACGATAAGCCTCCCGTG
This sequence comes from uncultured Lachnospiraceae bacterium, assembly GCA_946611525.1. Taxonomy (GTDB): domain Bacteria; phylum Bacillota; class Clostridia; order Lachnospirales; family Lachnospiraceae; genus JAILEN01. The sequence continues at coordinate 3,280 of CAMODS010000043.1, forward strand.
GAGGTGCCGGATGAAAAGCTGCTTTTTGATGTTATCAGGGCATCTTTTTCACAGAGGAGAAAGACCCTTGCCAACGGTTTGGGCAACAGTCCGGATATAGCTTTGGGCAAGGAGGATATCAACAGGGTAATCACATCTTGCGGATGGGATGAGCGTATCCGGGGTGAGATGCTGACACTTTCGGAGTTTGCGAAATTGACAGAGATGATATATACTGAATTACATTGAGTATCACCACAAAGGAAGACTTATGGATATCAGTCAGTACGACAGCATTACACAGAGTCTGATAATGGATATGCAGGACAGCCGTGGCAAGGATCCGCGGGTGTCTATTTCCTGTGGAAAAAAGCTTTTGGAGATCGGGCTGGAGAGATCTGAGCCTGAGCTTATCGGTTTTGCCAGGTTTTCTTTAGGCGAGACCTACTATCTGATGAATGATATAGAGGACTTCTACCGAGAAATGACTCTTTGCATGGAGCCCTTAGAGCAGATCGGTGAGTGGGGTTACCTCACCATGGCCAACAACATGCTGGGTATCATGTCCCTTAACCGGGGCAATGCACCGGTAGCCATGGACTACTATATGGAGGCGCTGAATTACTGCTACGATTACAGCCTGCCGGATCTGGAATTCTTGGTACATATGAATCTGGCAGCCCTGTATCTGGACATTTCAGATGCGCAAAATGCGATTTTCTATTATGAAAAGTGCTATAAGTATCTTCAAAAAAACAAGGAGATAGATGGCTATATCGAAAGCCTCACTGCTGATTGTGTGGGGTTGGGCAAGTCATATCTTATGATGGGCTATCTGGACAGGTCAAGTGAGATCGATAAGAGGATAGAAAGCGAGTGCATGCCCTACGTCCACGAGCTGGAAAAGCTGGTGATCTATACCTTCAGAGCCAGACTGTATCATGAGTCCGGCAGACAAAAGGATTGTGAGGCCTGCATCAGTACCATCCGGGAGCATTTTTCCCATGATCTGCCGGTGATGGATATATTCGATGATATTTACGATCTGCTGAAGCTCCTTTTGGAGATGGGGGAGCACGACGCCTTTTCTTACATTCTCGACCATATGGAAAAGCCCATAGAGACTACGGGGATTAAAAATCTTTCCATAAAGCTTCTGACCTTACGTATGAAGTACTACAAGGCCACCGGTAACCTGGACGCTTACAAGGATAGTGGCGTGGAGTATTTTGAACTGTCCCAGGATCTGAACCGGGAAAACGAGAAGATGGTGATGGACACCATTGCTCTTCGGAACCGCTACAACGACCTGTCTCTTTTGACCACTGAGGTACAAAGGGAAAATGAGGTGCTTCTAAAGCGCTCCGAGACCGATGCCCTGACGGGTATGTACAACAGGCAAAAGCTCAACACCTTCGGAGATGCAGCCTTTGAGCGTGCAAGGAAAAACGGCACCGGTTTTGCGGTGGAGATCCTGGATATAGATTATTTCAAGGAATACAACGATAACTACGGCCATCAGGCCGGTGACCGCTGCATCAGGTTTGTGGCGGATTCCATAATGGCTTTAAAGCAACATCCCGGGGTTTTCTGCTCCAGGTACGGTGGCGACGAGTTTGTTCTTATCTATGAGGACTATTCCGACAGGGATGTATTTGAGATGGCACGTGAGCTGAAGGAGCGTATCATAAACGGAGCCTTTGAGCACAGGTACTCCAAGGTCTCACTGGGTGTTATCACCATATCTCAGGGCATATTCTGGGGGGTACCTCAGATCGGACACTCCCTGTGGAATTATCTGCACGCTGCAGACAACAATCTGTACAAAGTCAAGAAAAAATCCAGAAACAGCATCATGCTAAGCCATTCTACAGATCAGGCGGAAAGTGATACTGAAGGGATGCTGATAGATGAGTAAGCTTATTTTAGGCATCCTGGCCCACGTGGATGCCGGGAAAACCACTCTTTCGGAGGCTCTTCTTTATGCCGCCGGAGCGATAAAAAGCTTTGGCAGGGTTGACAGGGGAGAGTCTTTTTTGGATGGAGAAGAGATAGAAAGGGCCAGGGGCGTGACTGTCTTTTCCAAGCAGGCCAGGATCAGCTGGAAAGACAGGGATATAGTTTTTTTGGATACCCCCGGACACGTGGATTTTTCTCCGGAGACAGAAAGGACCCTGTCTGTTTTGGACTATGCCATACTTGTCATCAGTGCTCCCGAGGGTGTGCAGAGCCATACCCGTACTCTTATGCGTCTTCTGGTGAAGTACGAAATCCCCACTTTTATATTTGTAAACAAAATGGATCTGTCTGAGCGCACCAATAAAGATGTGCTGTATGATATCAGGCAAAACCTTTGTAAAGAGGCTGTGATACTTCCTACGGAGGGAGGATCTTTTTTGGCTGAAAAATGCACCGAAGAAGAATTAGAGGAGATAGCGGGCTTTGACGAGGCCTTGATAGAGGAATATTTTGAGACAGGAAGCCTGACTGTGGATTCCGTAAAAGGATCGATCCGACATCGTCGGCTTTTTCCCGTGTTTTTCGGATCTGCCCTGCGTCAGGAAGGAATAGAGGAGCTGTTGGACGGGATCACTGCTTATTCCGTCATACCGGAGGTGCCAAAGGAGTTTGGTGCCAGGGTGTACAAGATAGGCTGGGATAAGCGGGGCGAGCGCCTCACCCATATCAAGCTGACCGGCGGAGTGCTTCATCCCAAGGATGTGATAGTGACAAAAAAGGCTGCTTCCGATGAGGAGGAGACCCGGGGAGAGGAAGCCTCAGAAAAGATCCAGGGGATCCGGCTTTATGAGGGTGAGAAGTTTGAGACGGCATCGGAGGTTTCGGCTACTGAGATATGTACCCTTTTGGGACTGAATGATACCTATCCCGGCCAGGGACTGGGCTTTGAGGAGGATGCGGTATCTCCGGAGCTGTCCCCGGTATTATCATATCAGGTCATCCCTCCGAAGGAGGTGGCGGCCACAAAGCTTTTTGAGACACTTAAGGTCTTGAATGAAGAGGAGCCTACCTTTGGTATATCACACAATGAGCACACCGGAGATATTATGGTGCAGCTTATGGGACCTTTCCAGCTTGAGGTACTGCAGCAGGAGATAAAAAGGCGCTTTAACTTCCTGGTGACCTTTGGGCCGGGCAAAATACTGTACAAGGAGACTATTGCGTCCGATGCCTATGGAGTGGGACATTTTGAACCCTTAAGACACTATGCGGAGGCTCATCTTTTGCTTTCACCGGGGGCACCGGGAAGCGGTATAGAGATAGACAGTGCCTGCTCGGTAGATGTGCTTTCGCTCAATTACCAAAAGCAGGTGGTAAATGTGTTAGAGCGGGCCAGGTTAAAGGGAGTCCTTACGGGATCGCCTCTTACTGATGTAAAGATCACCCTGGTCTCGGGCAAAAGCCATACCAAGCATACGGAGGGCGGAGACTTTTCCCAGGCCGCCAGACGTGCGGTGCGTCAGGGACTGATGAAGGCAGAAAGTGTACTTTTGGAGCCTGTGTTTGATCTGGTTCTTACGGTTCCCCAGACTATGGTGGGAAGAGCCATGACGGATCTGGAGAGGATGCACGGAAAGCTTTTGCCTCCCGAGATAGAGGACGAAAAGGCAGTGCTTCGCGGAAGGGTGCCGGTGGCATGCATTACGGACTATGCCAAGGATGTGGCGTCATACACAGGTGGGCTGGGAGAGCTGTCCCTTGACCCCGGAGGCTATGAGCCTTGTCACAATGCAGATGAGATAATAGCGCAAATGGGTTATGATCCGGAAGCTGATCTTAGAAATCCCACCGGGTCGGTATTTTGTGCCCAGGGTGCGGGTTATGTGGTACCCTGGTATGAGGTGGAGGAAATGATGCATATGCCCTATGCACTTTCTTCTGATGAGGAGTCGGAGGATGAAGATGCCGCCATGCAGCGGATGGCACTGGCCAGGGCCGAGGCGGCAAAACGCAGCGCCGAAGCCATGGAGCCAAAGGGTTTCCGCGGTTACAGCGGTATGGAAAAGGAGCTGGAGGGAATCTTTGTCAGGGAGTTTGGCGAGATAAAAAGCTCCATCAAAAATCGCGACGTGGGCAAACGTGAACGGGATTATGACAATCCGGCAGAACGCCAAAAGCGGATCAATGAAGCCAGACAGGAATACAAGTCCACTCACGGCAGCACTGCAAAGAAGACTCCTGAGGCAAAGCTTCCTAAGTATACGCTTATCGACGGATACAATGTGATATTTGCGGATGACGAGCTAAAAAGCCTGGCAAATGACGATCTGCATGCTGCCAGGACCAAGCTTTTGGATATTGTGGCGGATTATCAGGGCTATGTGGGAGATACGGTGATAGTGGTCTTCGATGCATGGAGAAAAAAGGGCGGCACCGGAAGCTCTGAAAAATACGGTGATGTATATGTGGAGTTTACAAAAGAAGCCCAGACCGCTGATGCTTATATAGAAAGGGCGGTGCATCAGCTCATGCCCAACGCCCGCATTACGGTGGTGACCTCGGATGCTGCAGAGCAGGTGATAGTCTCCGGATCAGGAGCCTACCGTATGTCATCCCGGGAGTTTTTTGGGGAAATAGAGCGTATTCGTTCCGAATACTATTGAAAACGTCCATGTCAAAATGTATAATCTACATACACTAAAAAAGATTTTTTGCTACCAAAGATCCTATAGTGATGTGTAAAACGCAGCGAAAGGTCTTTTAGTTAATAAGGGGGTAAATATGGAAGGAAAAAAAGTCACATCCAAAGACCCGATAAGACGCGACGGAAAGAAGATCCGCAGGATAAAAGATAAGCTTCTTAGCTCTATCATGCCTGCGGTTCTTATTACTATCATAGTCCTGGTAGTAATCTCATCCATTCTAACCAGATCTGAGATGCAAAAGATGGCAGAGGGCCAGCTTGAGGCATCCATCTCCAACCAGTCTGACAACATCGAATCCTGGTTGAATGAAAATCTTAAGTTTTTTGCTACCGCAAAGGCATCCATAGAGACAGCAAAGCCTGCCACGGATGCTGAGTGGGACGAGGTTTTAAACACTTACTATGGGGCCAATTCCAATTCTCCAGAGGGTCTGGTGGTGGCATCCCAATCAGGCCAGGTCCACAAGGCGGCCGAATCACAGATCGATACTTCAAATCCTACGGAAAAGCCCTGGTTTAAGCAGGGACTTACCAGGGTGCAGATGGATTACGGTCCTCCCTATCAGAACGCAGATGGCGTATATGTGATATCGGCGTCCGGTATTTTGGACGATGGATCGGATGACCTTAAGGTGGTGGCAGCTGATCTGACACTTGAGCGTATCTCCATCATTGTCAATTCCGGTGTAAAAATGGAGAACGCCAGCTCATTTCTGGTGGATACAAGTACTGATATGATACTGGCTCATCGTGACAGTTCACTGGTGGCAACCACCATATCCGGCAGCGATGCGTTGATGAGCGCGGTGGTTTCATCTATAGACAAAAAGGACTACTCCACTAAGGTAGCCGGTGGCTATACAGTGTCATTTTCCGAGGTGTACGGTACCGACTGGGTGCTGGTATCCTATATAGAGGAAAAGGTGATCATGAAGGATATAACCCAGCTGGTATTCATCCTTATTTTGGTGGGACTTATAGCGGTTGTGGTCATAAGCCTTCTTATCAACCTTATCGTCAAGCGTGTGATAGCACCTTTGGGACTTATTACGGAAAACATCGGCGCCATGTCTGCCGGTGACTTTACTATCGAGATCAATCATGACTCCAATGATGAGATAGGACTGATGGGAGACCAAGTCAGTGAATTTGTGGGCTCCATGAGGGAGATGATATCCAGTATCAATGATGAGTCGGAAAAGCTCAAAGTCCAATCTGACAACAGTAATACAGTAAGTAACACCATGTACGACGCCTCCCAGTCTCAGGAAGAGGCTATGTCTAATCTGAACCAGACCGTAGAACAGCTGTCTCAGGCAGTCAATGAGATAGCGGAAAACGCCACCACCCTTGCCATGGTGGTATCGGATACCAAGCAGAGCTCCGATGCCGCATCCAAGGGCATGAATGAGACGGTGGAGATATCCAGGAGAGGCCGTGAGGATATGGAGAAGTTATCCGTGGCCATGGACGGTATACGAAGAGCCAATGACGGACTGGTGGAGTCCATCAACAAAGTGGGCAAGGCCTCCGAGGAGATCACAGGTATCGTGTCCATGATCGGTGATATAGCAGAGGAGACCAA